>NZ_JAJCHL010000057.1:0-21106 GCF_020554505.1 Caldibacillus sp. 210928-DFI.2.18 | reverse complement strand
CGAGACTCAATCTCGTCACCACTTTGAAGTGAAAATCGCTCAATTTTGGCGACGAGACTCAATCTCGTCGCCATTTTGAAGTGAAAACTGCACAATTTTGACGACGAGACTCAATCTCGTCACCACTTTGAAGTGAAAATCGCTCAATTTTGGCGACGAAACTCAATCTCGTCGCCATTTTGAAGTGAAAACCGCACAATTTTGACGACGAGACCCTTTCTCGTCACCATTTTGAAGTGAAAAACGCATTATTTTGGCGACGAAACCACTTCTCGTCGCCACTTTAAGATGAAAAATTCTTATTTTTGGCGACGAACCCCTACTCGTCGTCACGAAAACCTATCTCCATCATTTCCAATGGATCCTTCCCTTTTTCATTTCCTAAAACAATGTTAATATAGATAGTGAGCATCAATTATCAAAAACAAAGGAGTTATTTATGACATATCAAGCACTTTTTCTCGATATTGACGGAACGATTTTAACCTATGACCATTCATATACAGAGCTAACGAAAAAAGCAATTCAGGAAGCCCAAAGTAAAGGCATAGAAGTTTTTATTGCGACCGGTCGACCTCTCCATGAGCTGGATGAACTTCGGGCAGAACTGGGGATTCGATCGGCAATCGGGTATAACGGGGCATACGCCGTTTATAAAAATAACGTAATCTTGGATGAACCAATGGATCATGATCTCGTTCAGCATACCCTTAATTTAGCAAAAGAATATAACAATGAATTAGTTTTATATACCGACCAAAAAAATTTCTTCACCTCACTTACGCATCCGGAAGTGGAAAATTTCATTGCTCATTTCCAATTAAAGGAAAATGAACTGTATCCGGAAAATTTAGCCCTGCCTATCTACAGTATGACAGTAATGAATTTGTCCAAGGAACATGTACCGTTTTATAAACAACTGCCAAACTTATATGTCAGCACGGTAAATGTAGAAGGAATTTCAAAAGCTTATGATTTAATCCAAAAAAATATAAACAAAGGGACTGCCGTGGAAAAGGTTCTTGCTGTTTTAGGAATTCCGAAAGAGCAGGCGATTGCATTCGGCGACGGAATGAACGACAAGGAGATGCTCCAGACAGTCGGCGAAAGTTTTGTAATGGCAAACGGAGACCCAAATCTCTTTCCATATGCAAAACACCGAACGACCACTGTGGATAATTCCGGTATCTACTATGGGCTGAAAAAATTAGGAATAATAAAATAGTCAAAACACGCCCCTTATCTTCTGCTCTGGAGTCATCAAAGGCTGAAAAAATTAGCCATAGTAAAATAGTCAAAACAGTTTATGAATGGTTGGAGTTATCCGGTAAGATGATTGCTTTTCCGGATACCTTCATCAAAAGAGCAATCTATTTGTTTAGAAAATACTCGTATCCTATCATATTATAATAAAATTATATGCTAATAATGAATGGAAATAAGGAATGAGTTAGATGAAAAAACAAATTTTAAAAAATGATTGGGCGCCACTCCTTGAAGAGGAATTTTCCAAGCCCTATTATTTGCAGCTTCGGGAATTTCTGAAACAAGAATATAAACATTACCGGATTTACCCGGACATGTACGATATTTTTAATGCGCTTCATTACACTGCTTTTGCGGACGTGAAAGTGGTCATTTTGGGACAAGATCCCTATCATGGTCCAAATCAAGCCCATGGACTTAGTTTCTCCGTGAAACCCGGGGTGCCGCTCCCGCCATCGTTAAAAAATATTTTTCTGGAATTACAAGCGGATCTCGGTTGCACACCTCCCTCTTCCGGTTATCTCGTCCCGTGGACAAAACAAGGTGTTCTATTGTTGAACACGGTTTTAACTGTTCGTGAAGGGCAGGCCAATTCCCACCAAGGAAAGGGATGGGAAATATTTACAGATCGGGTAATCGAAATATTAAACAGAAAAAGCAAACCCGTCGTTTACATATTATGGGGAAGCGCAGCCCAAATGAAACAGCAACTTATTGATACGAATAAACATTTTATAATAAAGGCACCCCATCCGAGCCCGTTATCGGCACATCGAGGTTTTTTCGGGAGCAAACCGTTTTCCAAAACAAACTCGATTTTGAAAACAATTGGCCAAACAGAGATTAACTGGCAACTGCCATAAAAATTTATTAAATAGCAAAAGTTGATGGTTGACTTGTTCGCGCATTATACGATTAATTAGACTAACCGTAGCAAAAGTTGATCTCTATTGGAATATCCGGTAAAATTTTTGGATTAGCCTCACAAAATCAGAAAACATGACTGGCAAATTAGGAGCAGCAACCATGGCAGAAAAGAATTACGATAAACAGCTGAATATTGAAACTGGTCCTGAACGGAATATCAAGCCGTTTTTAAATTATTATCCTTATGAACCGACGCCCTATCCCGTACTTGAACAGCTGGCAAAAAATATAGAATTAAAGCCGAGTGACCATGTTGTTGATTATGGTTGCGGAAAAGGCCGGCTGTTGTTTTATTTAAATGCTGTATTTGGTATGAATGCGCGAGGAATCGAAATGGATGATCATTTATATTTTTTAGCAGAAAAAAATCGACTTCACTATTTACAGCACAGACCAAAAAGTAAATATCAAATCCAATTTTTCTGTATGCATGCAGAAAAATACATCGTTCAGCCGACAGATAACAAATTTTATTTTTTTAATCCGTTTTCGGTACCAATTTTTATAAAAGTATTCAACAACATTATGGAATCGCTTGAACAATTTGACCGGGAAGTGGATTTAATTTTTTATTATCCTTCCATTGAATATTTGTCATTTTTGGAAAATCGAACCATATTCCAGCTAACTAAAGAAATTAAAATTGAAGGGGAATTTGAGCATAACCCAAATGAACGAATTTTGATTTACTCCTATAGAAAGGATGACCATAATTAATTGGTATTGAATGAAACTCGCGCATTTTCCAAAAGTACCCGTGAACTTGGTCGAATCGATAAGGAAAGGGGCTGTCCAGAAAGTCAAAAATTAATCCAATTTGTATAATTTGACTGAAGAGAAGGTGGCGGCGACTCCTCGGAAAATGCTAGTCGCATTTTCCTTAGTGCGATGCAAATTCGAGGAAGATTATTCAGAGTCCTGCGGGAACAGCACGAGCCGAAGACCCTGCAGGAGCGAGGATACGAGCGACGAAGCGGCTAAGGCCGTGCCCGTGGAAAGCGTCCGCCACCGAAATGAAAATCAACCGAAACTCTGAAATATGCAGCCAAAATTTATCTAAATCAGTTATAAACAATCTCCTCCTACTAAAATCAAAAACCCCTCTCAAAAAAACATTTTCTTCATATAATAATCATAAACAAAAGCAAATAGAAAATTATAAGAATGGCGGGAAAACATAGCAATTGAGAGACATTATTATTTTTGATGAAGTTTACGAAAAGCAATAAGCATTTTGAATTACCAAAATGGGCAAAATACGATTAAAACACTAGAATTTTTACTATTTATGTAATAGTATTAATTCAGAAACGGGATTTCAACATTAAAATAAATAAGTCGTTTCATGCTCTTATATGTTGGAAATATTCTATATTAGAGGCAAAGGGATGCTGCATGCGCTTACTTAAGGTATTGTATAGTTGTGATGGCATGTGAAATTATTATGAACAGGGATGTGGATGGAATGATCAGTGAAGGAAACCCTTGGCATGATTTTCTCGGACTAAACTTGGGATATTTAATTGAGCAGTATGATTTATATCTCGAAAATCCTGACCAAGTGGAAGAGAGCCTAAAAGTATTGTTTGCCAAATGGGGTGAACCGCAAGTTGAGGAAACAAGCGTAACTGGCACGGCAATATCTACTGAGCTTTCGCCGACTTATGTACTGAACAAAATGAAAAAGCTTGTCCAAGTTATGAAATTGGCCGAAAACATTCGATTGTACGGCCATTTAGAAGCAGATATTTATCCGTTAGAAAAACAAGAAAAGCAAGAAATACTCACTTTGGCTTATTATGGCTTAACAGAATCCGATGTAAGAGAAATCCCGGCTGATATTATTTGTCCGAATTTAAAGGGGAATTTTTCCGACGGCTTATCAGCGATTCAATATTTGAAAAATGTTTATACAGGTAAGATTGGGTTTGAATTCCAACATCTTGATGATGAAAAGGAAAAAGATTGGCTGAAAAATAAAATTGAAAATCAATTTGGTTCAAAAAAATTTCCTGTTGAGCGAAAAATTAACCTATTTGAAAGCTTAGTTGCTGCGGAAAGTTTTGAACAGTTTATTCATAAAATGTATGTCGGACAAAAACGCTTCTCCGTCGAGGGATTGGAAACGCTTGTTCCTGCACTCGATGAATTTGTCCAATTAGCAGGAGAAAACAATATTGAAAATGTAATGATTGCCATGGCACATCGCGGCAGACTAAATGTACTTGCACATGTGTTGGGAAAACCTTATGAGGCCCTGTTATCACAGTTTCAACATTCGAAATGGGAAAATAACGATCCGGACTTTTTTGAAACAGTCGGTCATACACTGGATGTAAAATACCACTTGGGCGCTGTTCGCAACCGGAAGCTTGGAAATAAAACAGTAAAAGTAACTTTAGCAAACAACCCAAGCCATTTGGAGTTTGTCGATGCGGTTGTAGAGGGATACGCACGAGCTGCCCAAGATGATCGGTTTAAAAAAGGTGCGCCAAAACAAGATGTAAATAAAGCACTTCCAATTGTTGTTCATGGAGACTCTGCTTTTGCCGGTCAAGGTATCGTATATGAAGTGTTTAATTTTGCCGGAACTGAAGCTTACCATACAGGCGGTACAATTCATATTATCGCGAACAATATCATTGGTTTTACAACAGAAGGTCATGAGTATCGTTCAACAAGATATTCCAGTGATTCTGCAAAAGGATACCATGTTCCGATCTTTCACGTGAATGCCGATGATCCGGAAGCAAGTCTTCTTGTTATGCAATTGGCATTTGAATATCGGCAAACATTCCATAAAGATGTTTTGATTGATTTAATCGGGTATCGCAGGCTCGGTCATAATGAGCTGGATGAACCGATGGCAACAAACCCGGTTCTGTACAATAAAATTAAAGCTCATCCGACCATTACAGAGGTTTATAAGAAAAAATTACTTGATGAAAAAATATTTACGGCAGAAAAAGCAAAAGAAATGGAGACGGCTGCTTGGAATAAGTTAAAACAGGCTAATGACCGTATTGATAAGCAAGTCAAGGAAGTACCGACAATTGCCGAATTACAAAAGGGTGCAGTGAAGGAATTTCCTTCTGTTGACACGACGGTGGATAAAGCGACATTAACAGCGATTAACAAAGCGCTACTTGATTGGCCAAAAGAATTAAAAGCCTTTAAAAAGCTTGAAAGAATACTCGGTCGTCGCCTCGAAGTTTTTGAAAAGAAAGGAAAAATTGATTGGGGACATGCAGAGGCACTCGCTTTTGCAACAATATTAAAAGACGGAAAACCAATCCGGTTAACCGGTGAGGATTCAGAAAGAGGTACTTTCTCCCATCGTAACGCTGTTCTAACGGATGTTGAAACCGGGGAAAAGTATATTCCTTTACAACATCTCGACGTTGCAAATGCAAGTTTCGCCATTCATAACAGTACATTGTCAGAGGCAGGAATTCTCGGTTTTGAATATGGCTACAGCGTTATTGCACCGGAAACGCTCGTATTGTGGGAGGCACAATTCGGCGATTTTGCAAACGGTGCCCAAGTGATCATTGATCAATTTATTTCAGCCGGTAAAGCGAAATGGGGAGAATCTTCCGGTTTGGTCATGCTCCTTCCACATGGCTATGAAGGACAAGGACCGGAACACTCCAGTGCAAGATTGGAACGATATTTGCAACTGGCAGCGGAAAACAACTGGACGGTTGCTAACTTATCGAATTCCGCCCAATATTTTCATATACTGAGACGCCAAGCAGCATTGTTAAAAACAGAGTATATTCGGCCGTTAATAATTATGACACCAAAAAGTTTATTACGGAATCCGTCTGCCAGTTCCTATGTTGAAGAGTTTACAAATGGAGGTTTCCAACCGATTATTGAAGAACCGGGACTGGGAATCGAACCGGAAAAAGTTGAAAGAGTCATTTTCTGTACCGGCCGCCTCGCTGTGGAACTGTCCGAGCATTTAAAGGAACCGGAAAAATATAAATGGTTGGATATCATTCGGGTAGAAGAACTTTATCCATTCCCGGAAAAGCAGATCAATAATATTTTACGAAAGTATAAAAACTTAAAAGAGGTTGTCTGGGCCCAAGATGAACCGAAAAATATGGGTGCTTGGAGTTATATGCAACCTCGCTTACAAGAACTTGTTCCAAAAGGTTTACCTGTTTCTTATATCGGAAGACCATTTATGGCAAGTCCGTCAGAAGGAGATCCACTGGTTCATAAAAAAGAGCAAGAGCGAATTATCCGGGAAGCAATCACTTTAGATGCTATTCTGAGTACTAAATAAAATAAATGGTTGGAGACCCCACATATTGATATAGTGTGGGGTTCCAACCGGTCTAAATAATCACTTATTTTATCGGGGAAAGACCTAATGATTGAAATACTAAGCAGTTCGTCCATACGCGTTTCGGAAAAACATAATAATTTTGGTTAAAACTATTTTCATTGAATACGAATGAAAGTTACATTTTAAAAATTCCACAGTTTTTCGATGGGAGTTATCCTTGAAATAAGCAGGACATAACTAATTCATTTTCGTGCTCTACTGTTTCGCGGCGGGAGTTACCCTTGGATGAAACAGGGACATGAACAAATTCATTTTTGAACCCCATTGTTTTACTGTTAGGGGTAATCAGGAGACGGGAGAAATGGGGTATCCGGATTTTGTGTAAGGACTATTTAAAAAGCCTGACACTGCCGGATATTCCAATGACATAAAACAAAAAGGGAAGTGTACGAAACATGGCAGAAGTTAAAGTTCCAGAATTAGCAGAATCGATTACAGAAGGGACGATTTCTAACTGGCTAAAAAAACCGGGGGAAACAGTATCAAAAGGTGAAGCAATCCTAGAGTTAGAGACGGATAAAGTAAACGTTGATATTATTTCTGATTATGACGGAGTATTGAAAGAGACATTATTTGCAGAAGGCGACACGGTGAATGTTGGTGATACCATAGCAATTGTTGATGAAGGGGCAAGTGCACCCGTAGAACCGGCTCAAAGTGATGCGGCACCAAGTGTACCTGAACAATCACCGAAAACTGCTGCTCCACAAGAAAAAACCCAGGAACCAGTAACGGTACAAAGCACGGCAAAATCGCCGGCTGCAAGTAATATCATTGCTTCTCCAGCCGCTCGGAAACTGGCACGTGAAAAAGGGATTGACCTAAGTCAAGTTCCAACTGTTGATCCGTTAGGAAGAGTCAACAAACAAGATGTCTTGAATGCTGCTAATGCACCGAAAACGGCAGCAGTAGCACCCGCAGCTACATCGAAACCGGCAGCTTCCGTATTCGTACCACAAGATGATCGCGTTGAAGTTGTGAAAATGTCGAGAAGACGGCAAACGATTGCGAAAAACTTGAAAAATGTGCAAAACACTGCAGCTATTTTAACAACGTTTAATGAAGTTGATCTTTCTGCAGTTATGGAATTAAGGAAAAAACGAAAAGATGAATTCTTAAAACAACATGATGTGAAACTTGGCTTTATGTCGTTCTTCACAAAAGCAGTCGTAGCGGCATTAAAACAAATACCTTATTTAAATGCCGAAATCCATGACAACGAATTTATCTTGAAAAAATATTACAATATAGGGATTGCCGTATCTACAGATTCCGGCTTAGTCGTTCCTGTTGTAAGAGATGCTGATCGGAAGAACTTTGCCGAAATTGAAAAAGAAATTGCAGACTTAGCGATAAAAGCAAGAGACTCAAAACTGGCGCTCGCCGACATGCAAGACGGTACATTTACAATTACAAACGGTGGTACATTCGGTTCTTTATTGTCAACACCAATTTTAAATGCACCACAAGTCGGTATTTTAGGAATGCATTCAATTAAATATCGTCCGGTTGCGGTAGATAATAATTCTAGAATTGAAATTCGGCCGATGATGTATATCGCCCTTTCTTATGATCACCGCATTGTCGACGGAAAAGAAGCTGTTACATTCCTAGTCAAAGTAAAAGAAATGCTTGAAGATCCGGAAAAATTATTATTAGAATCTTAATATCTGATAATCTCCTGCCAAACTATCCAAATGTTGATAGTTTGGCAGTTTTTATATATTTCACTCCAAAAATTTCTCCAAACAGTACTTCTTGCAAGCCATAATCATCTTCCATCCATTTTCCAAATAAGTGAAACCAAACGGCTCAATATACGTACTATTAAATAGTACTATCTGTAAAAAAAGGATCTGAATTTATTCAAAATTGGAGAAACATAGTCAAAATATTTTGATTCCAGTCATTTTGCACTTGTTTGATAAAATTTTTTTGAATAAGCAGTTCTGAATTTAGTTTATGTTGTCACTTGAACATTTGCACTTAATCACGTTCAGGAGAGGTGTATTTGTGGATATATCGCCTAGTGACCAGTTGACTTTAAGATATTGTACTAAATCACTTTCAGGAGAGGAGCAGTTATATGGACGTATTGTTATCTGTGGAGGGCTTGGAAAAATCATTCAAAGATAAAAAAGTACTTCACAATATTTCATTCGATGTTCGAAAGGGTGAAATTATGGCAATCCTTGGGCCAAACGGTGCCGGGAAGTCAACAACGATCCGCAATATTATGGGAATCATGTACCCGGATGAAGGAAAAATCACCTTTCATGGTTATAATGAAATTCCCCGTAATAAAATCGGCTATTTACCGGAAGAAAGAGGTCTTTATAAAAATGTGAAAGTTATGGACATTCTTCTTTATTTAGCCGATTTGAAAGATTATCCGCAGAAAAAGGCAAAAGAACGGGCATTGACCTATTTGAAAAAATTTGATCTTGAAGGAAAAGAACATGTAAAGATGGAAGAATTATCTAAAGGGATGGCACAAAAAGTTCAATTTATTTCATCCATTTTACATGAACCTGAATTGCTTATACTTGACGAACCGTTTTCCGGATTGGATCCGCTTAGCCAAGAATTACTAAAAGAGGAAATCCGTCATTTGGCAAGGAATGGGGCAGCAATTTTATTATCTTCACACCAAATGAATGTCGTGGAAGAAATGTGTGACAGTTTGTTTATGATCCAAAAAGGACAAAAGGTGATTTACGGTACATTGGATGATGTGAAGAAGGAATATGCCAATTTTAAATGCACCATTCGTGGTAAAAACAATTTAGAAAAATTAGAGCAAATTCCTGATGTACAAAGAATTGAATCTAAGGAAGACTCGACCGTTTTATATTTACATAAAGATATTGCACCGGCAAAATGGTTAAAAAAACTGCCGGATGATATGGTCATTAATGAATTAGTTATGGACCGGATTTCTTTACATGAGATTTTTATTGATGTCGCAACGAACAAAAACTTATTGTTAGCGAACGAGCAAATGGGAGAAGGTGACGAACATGCGTAATACGATGAAGGTAGCCAAATGGGAAATCAAGCGGAATTTAAAAAATAAATCTTTCGTTATCGGTCTGTTTTTAACACCGATATTAATGGTCGTATTTGGTTTTCTTGGAAATTTAATGGGAGGCGATACGCCCGATAATGAGAATGCTAAAATTTATGTCCACGATGAGCTTAATACGTTTGCAAATTTAGAAGCCACGGTGGAACAGTACAAGCTTCCATTTGAGTTGGAAAAAACAAATATTCAAGAAGCCGATGTAGAGAAAAAATTGAAGGATGCGGAAAACACAGCTTATTTTTTTATTGATAATCGTGCTTTTAACGAAGGAACTTTACCGTTTTATACAAGTGAAGATTTCCCGGAAAGTTTATCAAGTCAAGTACAAATTTTTACAGAAGCGGTTAAATTAGTTCAGATGCAAAATCTTGGGTTGACAGAGGAGCAATTAGCGGCTGTTTCTACGCCAATTACGATTCAAGCTTTATCGGCTGACCAAATGGGTGAAAACTCAGAAAAAGAACAAGCGATGGATCAGGAACAGTTGATGCAGCGAATCGTACCGGGGGTTTTTGCGGGTGTTATTTTATTATCGATTATTTTTACAGGGATGATGATTTTCCAAAGTGCTTCACAAGAGAAGAAGGATAAAATTGCTGAAATCATTTTATCCTCGGTTACACCGGGGGAGCTGATGCAAGGGAAGATTGTCGGATACTTTGTGTTAGGCTTTGTGCAAGTGGCAGTCTTTATCGCATTCGGCATTCCTTTCATTTTGTGGGCAATGAATGACTTGCCATTGTTCGAATATTTATTTGTTCCGGAATTGCTACTTTTCCTTCTAATTGCTGTACTTGGTTATTTATTGTTTGCAGCAATTTTTGTCGGAATTGGTGCAACGATGTCCGATATATCGACAGCCGGTAATTTCCAAGGTTTAGTCATTATGATCCCGTTTATTTCGTTTTTCTTTATCGGACCGGTAGCTAGTGATCCGACAAGTATTTTGGCACAAGTGTTATCTTATGTTCCATTTACTTCGCCGGTAATTTTGTTGTTTCGATTAGTTATGTTGGATCAATGGTCTTGGGTCGAAATCTCTGTATCGCTGGCCATCTTAATCGTGAGTGTATGGTTATTTATGAAATTGGCAGGGAAAATTTTTAAAGTTGGGATTTTATTGTATGGGAAAAACGCTACACCAGGGGAAATTTGGAAGTGGATGAGAGCTTAAACGTCAATATGTGAAGGAACATTGTATCTGCAAATTGCTGAAGCATGTGTATAGGTAGGAACTGTCCGGATCGTTTTTCAGTTTTCTAGCGCTATTCCAAGTTTATTTGAGGCGGGAAAACCTCCATCTTGTCGACGAAAGCCGTTCTCACCGACATTTGATGGGAAAACCTCTTTTATCTCGACGAAACCAATTCTCGTCAGCTATTTTAAAGTCCAAGGGGCTGTCCTAAGTCATTATGTTGACTTTTTAGACAGTCCCTTCTGATTAACTTGCAATTTCAAGCTGATTTTTGAGCAGGTTTGAAATGGCTTGGCGTTCTTCTTCAGGAACCTGATAATAATAAATTCCATCTATTTTCGTTCCTGTACCGTTAATTTGCTGTTGTTCAATTTTATTAGCTGCTTGCCGGTAGTTGGCCTGGATATCGACCATTTCATCAAAGGTTAAATTTGTTTTTACATTATTCCCAAGCGCTGAAAATATATCGCCATAATTTGTTAATGACTTTAAGCTCGCTCCTTCCCGAATAACGGCTTCGATAATTTTCCGTTGCCGTAATTGCCGACCAAAGTCACCTTTAGGGTCATCATAGCGCATCCGGGAATATTTTAATGCTTTCTCTCCGTTTAATGTGATCGTTCCTTTTGGAAAATGAACGCCTTCATATGTAAAATCAAAATCATTTTCAATGGTTATACCACCAACTGCATCAACGATTTCTTGAAAACCTTCCATATTAATTTGGATAAAATAATCAATCGGTATATCTAGAAAGTGTTCTACTGTATCGATTGACATTTCCACACCGCCAAAAGCATAGGCATGATTGATTTTATCCATCGTCCCTCTCCCGACAATTTCTGTACGGGTATCCCTTGGTATACTTACCATTTCAATTGATTCCGTTTTTGGATTAACCGTCATGACAATCATAGTATCTGAACGACCACGATCATTTTTCCGTTGATCCACACCGAGCAAAAGAACGGAAAACGGATCTTTTTTCTCCAATGTAACGGTTTCTTGCCTCTTTTCAGATGTTTCTCTAATCGGCTGGTGCATACTATCTACCGCATTGGTTAATGAATGATAAATAGAATAAAGATATCCGCAAATTCCGATGAGTAATACCCCAAGAATAATCATGGTATACCGTAACCATCTTCTCTTTTTCTTTTTTTCCTTGACCCTTTTCAATTGATTCCCTCCATGAACGTAGTTGTTGATTTCGTCTAACATTTTTAAAATCATAACTATAAAAATCATACAGTAAAAGTTAACAAAATCAAACGAAATTTGATAAATTTAGATAAAAATTGAAGAAAAGAATAAAAAACTCGGGCGTCCGAGCTTTAGGAGAAGGTAGAGCCGTAGTTGTTTACCGAAAAAATTCGGCTGCGATGTATTCGTTGATAAAGCCATTGCTTTTTCAACTGTGGAGCCCATACTTTCGAAGCCTTCCCGTGCTTCGTAGCATTCCTTGTGCACTTTAAGCTGAATTCCTAAAATAATCAGTGGGGATTCCCCCACTGATTGAACTTTCCTTTATTAGTGTTCCCAATCCGTATCAAAGAATGAAAAATATGTCAAAAATGAGGTTTCTTTTATAAATAATCACCTTTGCGGAATTTTTTCCATTTTATATTTGATAAAATGGAAAAATTGCTGCAAAAGGTCTTTATCAAAGCCATCCGCTTCCATTTTCAGAATATCCAGGCCATCCTCAAAACTATAAGCTTTTCGGTACGGACGATCTAAGGTTAGTGCTGAAAACACGTCAACGATCATTAACATTTTTATTCTGATATCGAGAACCTCAGGGTATGTTTTCGGGTAACCTGTTCCATTAAATCGGACATGGTGAAATTTTGCCATATCGCAAACAATGTTAGGAAAATTAAGGCTTTTGAGTATACATTCCCCATTCTCTGTGTGCATTTTAATATATTCATATTCTTCATTGGTTAAACTTTGATTTTTTATCAGAATTGAACGTGGAACTTTGATTTTGCCAATATCATGCAAAAGCAGGCCATAGCAATCATCAGCACTTACCGTCATACCCAGATAACGCATCCATTGCGCAGCGATCACAAACACATCAAGCACATGTTTATAAGAACAATTATCCCAGGATTTTAATGCAGATAATAAGTTGACGACGCTTTCGTTCATATTCAGTAAAGCATGATTGGTTACAAATTGGAAATCTTCATTGTCCTTTAATAAGATTGAATAACGTTGGTTTTTATTGTTTTTTATCAAAAAGTTATAAAAGTCTTGTGCAATTAAATCCGAAAAAATAATTGTCTGCTTTTGATAATTTGCTGTTGCAAATGGAGTAGATGAAACTTTTACATACGCTATTTCCAGAGACTGTAATTTTAAAATTTTATTTAGTGTTATCACAGTACCGGCAGTAAAAATAACTTCATGATCAATAATGATATCTTCAGCTAAGACATCTCCAATCGTTAACCAATTGACTGGTTTTGTATACAAATCAGGCACCCCTCCGAATTTTTTGAAGGAGTATACATAGGCAGCTGGCAAACATAGTGTTACTTGGTCTAGTTCCTTTCACACGTTAGTCCCTTAAGCTTTGCGTCACCATTTTTCAATGGTTTTGCCTTTAATCATGTATACCAAATTTCTAGAGCTATCCACTCAAATTCTAGCAAATATGAATAGTGGGTAAGCTTATTTTAATAAATAGGTTAAGAAATTTTTGAATAATTACTTTCCAGTATTTATTATACCAAAAAATGCATATTTTACAATAAAATATTCATATTTTAAATTTATGTCGACCATGGTAAAGAGTGAAATTAGTATGATACAAAGTCTTCAAAAATTTCCTATTGATGGTAGCTACTATTTTAATTTTATTCGTAATATACTATTTGTATATAGTAAGAATGAACTATTTCTTTTTGAAAACCTTTTAAAAATTATTGTTATTATGAATAAAAACTAGATACAGTGTTCAAAATGGCGAATTTAACACAATATATAGTAGGGATCGCTAATTATTTTTTATCGTCATATATAGTCCAAAAGAACGAAAAATAGGGTGGAATCTAACGGCAAATACGTCGGTTTTGATCCAATGCTGATGAAAATTGAAGGATTTATTGTTTAAGTCCAAAAATTAGGAATGTATTCTACTAATTTTTTAAAAAACCGGGCTTCCATAAAGTTCATTTTAACTTTATGGTGCCCATTTTATGGTGAAATTTTGATATAACTACCTTCTCAGTACTTTTTGTTTTAATGAACGATTGGCACAAAAAGGTATGGCAGATTTCACACCGATATCACCATATCTAGTGCGCCGGTATATCATGCTTCCGAGCGGCAGTCTGTAAGCTCACTATGACTTTGAAAGAGAAGCGTCACTTTACCGGTTTGGCATAAAAAATAGCTCGCTCCGGCGCATTGCCGATGTAGTAAAAGGGATAGCAGGTGGTTACCGTTAAGATTTCATCCGGGGCCGTCGAACGAATCACCGTTGTATCGTCTGCCGGAACGATATCCATTTCATAGATTTCGTATTTGAATTTTCCATATTCAAGTTCGACGATAAACGTATCACCTGTTTCCAATTCCCCAAAATTACGAAACACGGTATCCCGGTGACCGGAAAGGACGATTTGGTCGTTTTGCAATGGATAGGCGGTTCCTGTATAATGACCGACCCCTTTTTCCAATTCTTCTTCATCCGTCCCTTCAATAATTGGCAGCTCTTTTTTTAGTTTTGGGATTTTTAATATACCGATTGTTTCCCCTTTTTGATAAGAGAGAGAGGAAGGGTCGATTTGTGAATCATTATTGTTTTGTTCGACGATTTTTTTGGCTTCTACGATTCTTTTTTCAACTTGATTGTTTCCGTCCCAAATGTGATATAAGGCATATCCGATCAAAATGAATCCTGTTGTAAACAAAAGACCGATCAATATTTTCAGGAATCGTTTCATAAAATCCCACCTTATGGAGAAATCGCTAAAAATTTTCTTTCTTTCATTATACAATATGCCGTTATGTGTCGTATATATTTACTAGAATATATGTGAAAGAGAAGGCTGTCATATTGTTTTGCCGTTCATTTTATTCCTCAATTAATTTTTCTAAGTAAAGAGTTTCGCCTTCAACAATATTTGCTTGACCATTCGTATGTTCAATCATCCATTCCTTAAAATGATCTTCTTGTCCAAAATCAACATATGTTTCCAATTCAACTTTATCAAAATAATGGATCTCTTTAATCGTGTAAACAGATGACCGCAAATCATTTTCCAGCTTACCCAGCCAAGTATAATCAACGGTCGTATGCATGATACGCGTCAATTTCCGCTCAACGATTCCGGTTGCGTTTAACCCTTCTGATGTGGCTTTCGAATAAGCACGAATAAGACCGCCGGCGCCTAGTTTTATTCCGCCAAAATATCTTGTTACGACAACAACCGTATCTTTTACATTCCGTTTTTTTAACACGTCAAGCATCGGAACACCGGCTGTACCACTTGGTTCACCGTCATCGTTCGCCTTCTGAATTTCATCATGTTCGCCGATAAGATAGGCAGAACAATTGTGGGTTGCATCCCAATTTTGTTTTTTTATTTTTTGAATAAAACTTTGGGCTGCATCGATCGTTTCTGCCCGATTTATGTAGGAGATAAACCGTGATTTTTGGATGACAATTTCGTTGGAACCATAACCTTTTACTGTCAAATAGTCTGTTCTCAAGTGAAATCTCCCTTCTGCTTTAAGTAATCATTTTCGCTTCTTGTCATACATATGTTCTATTATATAAAAGGTAAAGCAGTGTCGCAATTACTATGAATCACTCTGGTTGAAAAACGCTAATCTTTTATGTAAAAATATATATAGTATACTGAATAATTCAGCATTTTTAAACTATATAACCTATCTTAGGAATAGTGGTATGATGGTAAATAGATAAATGTATAGTTATTTTGGTGCATTGGGTTTTCACCCGAGAAAATTTGTCTTATTGGAGTGAAACTATGTCAGCGAAACATTTTGATACGAAATCATTAGATGCTATTTTAAATAAAATGATAGACACTGTTGATGAGAGTAAAACAGAAATCTATAAAATTGGTGAACAAAGTCGGAAGGATTATGAATTTATTATTGCAGAATTAGAGAAAACAAAACAATTGATTAGCGAATTGATTGAAGAAGAAGATCGACTGGAAAAAGAAACTCGTCAGGCAAGAAAAAGATTATCAGATGTCAGTCAGCATTTCAACACATATTCGGAGCACGAGGTTCGTGTCGTCTATGAATATGCACATAATTTACAAATGAAGTTAACGATGTCCAGGCAAATGGAACAGCAGCTTAGAGAACGGCGGGATGAACTGGAACGGCGGGTTATCGGAATTAAAGAGACGATTGAGCGGGCGGATAAACTTGTCTCCCAAGTGAATGTGGTAATTAATTATTTAACCGGCGATTTAAAAAGTATGACAGAGTTTATCAAAGATGCCCATGAAAAACAGGAATTTGGTCTAAAAATCATGGAAGTTCAAGAAGAGGAAAGGAAGCGTTTGTCCCGGGAAATTCACGATGGTCCGGCTCAAATTTTGGCCAATGTCATGATGCGTTCCGACTTAATCGAAAAAATTTATTATGAACGTGGAATTGATGAGGCTTTAGCGGAAATTAAAAAATTAAAGGAAACCGTTCGCGACGCCCTCTATGAAGTACGCCATATAATTTATGACCTGCGACCGATGGCATTGGATGATTTAGGCTTGGTGCCAACGCTGAAAAAATACTTACAAACCGTGGAAGAGTATAATAAAATGGCAAAAATTCAGATTCCATTCACGTATATTGGTGATGATGAACGGATCGATTCAAAAATGGAAGTCGCGCTGTTTCGTTTGATTCAAGAATCTGTTCAAAACGCACTAAAACATGCTCAGGCAAAGGAAATTCAAGTAAAGCTTGAAATTAATAAAAACAACATTATTGCTGTAATAAAAGATGACGGCATTGGTTTTGACCCGATGTTAAAAAAAGAAGGTTCTTTTGGACTAAGAGGGATGAAAGAAAGAGTAGAATTACTTGACGGTAGTATTTCAATCCAATCGAGTAAAGGGAATGGGACTAAAGTTATAATTAAAATTCCATTAAAATAAGTAATATGGACCTAGTTATCAATTGGTTTATTTTGTAAAATAATAATTAGTTCGAAAAACGGAGAATATTAATTGATGTATGGACACTTTAGTATAATTGTGGGACAAAAATAGGCCCATTGCAGAGGCCATTAAAAAAGCGATAAATAATTATAAGATTACTTGCTAAACAGCATATTTAGATGTATTTTTGTGATTTATACTACTATATCTATATAAGTGAACTTATTCGAATTGTTTTTCAGTGGCGTTCTCATCGCATGAGTTTTTGTCATTTTTTGTCAAAAAAGTGTATTTTCTAATTTTATACACAAGCAGGTAGATGTTAGTTGAATATCGAATATAACAGATATTGCTTATTCCATCCCATTCTTTTTTAACAGTTGAAATCTATCAATGCAAATACTACCTTTGAACTACATGTAAACGTTTTGTAGAATACTAAACATCGTTCTTCCAACATTATTAAGAGATCATTTTAAAGAATACTCGGCGACTGCGCCAAGCCATCAGGCGACGGCAGAGCCGCAGTTCAGCGAAAAAACATTTTCGCTTGAGAGGTAAAGCTACCGAAGTCTCTCTAGTACACCGAAAAAATATAAAATTTTTTCGGTTGCGAGGTATTCCTGCGAAGCTTTCCTTATACACTTATGCGTTAGGAAAGGAGAAATTGGGAAATTTTTACTTTTCCATTAGCTAAAAATGACTGGTTACACAATGGCAAGGGAGGATAATCATTTTGAAAAAGACAAAAATATTGATTATAGATGATCATCAACTCTATAGGGAAGGAATAAAAAAAATACTGGAATTCGAGAAATCCTTTGAAGTTGTCGGGGAAGGCGAAGATGGAAATCTGGCTGTCGCACTTGTAGAAAAGTATCATCCGGATGTAGTAATTATGGATATTAACATGCCTCACGTAAATGGAGTTGAGGCAACGAAGCATTTAGTTGAAAGTTTTCCGGAAACAAAAGTTATCATATTATCGATTCATGATGATGAGAATTATGTGACACATGCGTTGAAAACCGGTGCGAGCGGGTATCTACTTAAGGAAATGGACGTGGATGCCTTAATAGAGGCAGTAAAAGTGGTAGCAGAGGGAGGATCTTATATCCATCCAAAAGTAACTCATAACTTGGTGAAAGAGTTTCGTAGACTTGCAGAAAATGCAGCGAAAAAAAATTCAGGGTATAAGGCAAATATTCGACGTCCGTATCATTTGTTGACACGCCGTGAATGTGAGGTACTTCAACTGCTGGCAGAAGGAAAGAGTAATAGAAAAATTGGTGAAGCATTATATATTAGTGAAAAAACCGTTAAAAACCATGTAAGTAATATTTTACAAAAAATGAACTGTAATGATCGTACGCAGGCAGTCGTCGAGGCAATTAAAAGAGGTTGGGTGGAAGTTTTGGATTAATTTAAAAGGCTGGGAATGGAAAAGACCAAAATCGCGGCAAGAGGAGATAACAATTTGTGTTTCTCCTCTTGCCGAATTATTTTCTGGAAGTATAGTAATTTTGGGCAAAAACCTTGGGCAGGTTTTAGTATATAATTTTGGGCAAAAACTTTGGGCAGGTTTTAGTATATAATATTGGGCAAAAACATTGGACAAGTTTTAATGGCCGGTTCCGAGCAACAGCGACTTCACTAAGCGGCCCGCATTTTTCTAAGACATTTAATATCTGTTAGTTTTGGAGCGGTTCAGTTTTTGCCTATTCAAAGTAAATCCATCTATTTTTTCCCAAAGTTTTATAATTTTTCTTTAATATTTTATAAACCCTCCCGCTATTTTCAATATTACACCATTCTTGAACTGCTTTTGTGGTTATTTTTCGTTCGGGAAATAACAATCTGAATTCATCTACACTCCGAAGAACAGCGCTTTCAATCTTTTCTTCATTATTACACGAGATACATTTATAAAAATTTTTATCAATGACTAATGAAAAAGAATGACAGTCTTTACAGTAAATCCCTTTGCGTATTTTCTCATATTCATAGGATGGTATTTGACTGAAGGGAGATTCAACAATATGTGCATTGATTAATTGATCCGCCAACATTTTATGTTTACTCGTTAATTTTGTTGTATTTGAGTTGAGTTGTTTAAAGTATTGTTTATTTTGTGTCGGAAGTATAAAAGGTACGTCAGGAGAAGCCTGATATAATGTGAATTCAGGGTTAACAAAAATAACATAAGATACAACCGGCATATCAAAATCATGCTCTGTAAGCCATTTGCGCAAAAGTGTTTCACTTCTTTCCAATTGAGTGAGAGGGCTTGCGATTTCTTGGCTAGGATTCTTATAAATTTTATTATTTTTGTAATAATAATCCCCTATATAGTTTTTTATATCTATTAGGTGGATTGAATTAGGAGTAATAATTAAAGAATCAATTTGAAACGTAGAGTTGTTTACTTTAAGCAATAAATCGTTCAGAACGAGACAGTCACATTGAAGTTTTTCAGCCATTGAATCAAATAATACTTCTCCTTCATAACCCATTCTTAAATTGTAGTAATACCGCTTGTCTCTCTCGGATAACTCCATCCTAAGATTGAGGATCCTCATTTTTTTTAATTCAATAGATTCTGATCGAGTTTTATAAATCATATTCCACATCCTTTGTAGTTATAATTTTCAAAATCTATTATATTGGAATTCTACTATTTTTTCTATAAAAAAATGAAGTTTCCCTCCTCAAAATGGTGACGAGAAGAGGTTTCGTCACTAAAAAGTGGCATTTTCCTGTTCAAAATGACGACGAGAAGTGATCTCGTCGCCAAAAAGTGGAGTTTCACGAGCAAAAGTGACGACGAGAAAAGGTTTCGTCGCCAAAAAGTGGAGTTTTTCGCGTAAAATTGACGACGAGAAAGAGTCTCGTCGCCAAAAAGTGGAGTCTTTCGTGCAAAAATGACGACGAGAAAGGGTTTCGTCGCCAAAAAGTGGAGTTTTTCGTGCAAAAATGACGACGAGAAGTGGTCTCGTCACCAAAAAATGGACTTTCCCGTACAAAAATGACGACTAGAAAAGATTTCGTCGCCAAAAAGTGGAGTTTTTCGCGTAAAATTGACGACGAGAAGTGATCTCGTCACCAAAAAATGGGATTTCTCGCGCAAAAGTGACGACGAGAAGTGGTCTCGTCACCAAAAAATGGAGTTTCCCGTCCAAAAATGACGACGAGAAGTGGTCTCGTCACCAAAAAGTGGCATTTCCCGGCTAAAAATGGCGACGAGAAGTGGTCTCGTCACCAAAAAGTGGCATTTCCCGGCTCAAAATGGTGACGAGAAAGAGTCTCGTCGCCAAAAAATGGAGTTTCCCGCCCAAAAGTGACGACGAGAAGTGGTCTCGTCACCAAAAAATGGAGTTTCCCGTCCAAAAATGACGACGAGAAAGGGTCTCGTCACCAAAAAATGGAGTTTCCCGTACAAAAATGACGACGAGAAGTGGTCTCGTCACCAAAAAATGGACTTTCCCGTACAAAAATGACGACGAGAAGTGGTCTCGTCGCCAAAAAATGGAGTTTCCCGTACAAAAATGACGACGAGAAAGTGTTTCGTCGCCAAAAAGTGGCATTTCCCGACTCAAAATGACGACGAGAAGTGGTCTCGTCGCCAAAAAATGGAGTTTCCCGCATAAAAATGACGACGAGAAGTGGTCTCGTCACCAAAAAGTGGCATTTCCCGGCTAAAAATGACGACGAGAAGTGATCTCGTCGCCGAAAAGTGGCATTTCCCGGCTCAAAATGACGACGAGAAGTGATCTCGTCGCCAAAAAGTTGAGTTTTTCGCGCAAAAGTGACGACGAGAAGTGATCTCGTCGCCAAAAAATGAAGTTTCCCGCATAAAAATGACGACGAGAAAGAGTCTCGTCACCAAAAAGTGGAGTTTTTCGCGCAAAAGTGACGACGAGAAGTGGTCTCGTCGCCAAAAAGTGGCATTTCCCGGCTCAAAATGGTGACGAGAAAGAGTCTCGTCGCCAAAAAATGGAGTTTCCCGCCCAAAAGTGACGACGAGAAGTGATCTCGTCGCCAAAAAGTGGCATTTCCCGCCCAAAAGTGACGACGAGAAGTGGTCTCGTCGCCAAAAAATGGAGTTTCCCGCACAA
>NZ_JAJCHL010000056.1:0-21396 GCF_020554505.1 Caldibacillus sp. 210928-DFI.2.18 | reverse complement strand
TATGAAAAAAGGATGGGAAGAAGGATTAGAAAAAGGAATTGAAAAAGGAATTGAACTGGGGCAAGCAAAAGCATTATCTAAAACCGCTCTTCAATTGTTGACAGCAAAATTCGGTGTATTGCCAAAAGAACTGACAGAAGAAATTTCAAAACTGGATGTCATAAAATTGGAACTAATAATAAGTAATATTTTTAATTATAATCATTTAGATGATGTGAAAAAGATCATTTCTTAGTAAACATGCCAGTCCTTAATTTTTATGTATAAACAAAAGCCGGGATAGAGGTTTTCTCCTTCCCGGCTTTTTTGTAAGACAAAATCAAGCTGTTTTTACATCCAAAACTTGGTACCCTAATTTTTCAACAATTTTTTTCAGGTCTTCTTCTGTTACTATGCTTTCATCGAATTCGACTTTGGCTTTGCTGGAATTGAAAAGAACTTTTGCACGATTAACCCCGTCCATTTTTTCTAGCGTCCCTTGAATTTTTTTCATACAAGATGGACAAGTTAAGGTTTCTAATTGCATAACTGCTTTTGCCATGTTCATTCCTCCTTGTTATTTTGTACTTTTATTTTATATGAATTCCCTTGTAAAAAAATTGACGGGTATCAAGTTTTCCCTTAAGCCACTAATTTTTCTCTCTGCCTGCCGTCTGTTTTCCCAGCTTCACTTGCTATTTTTGTTTTAAAGCCGATTAACCGCATGGCATTTAAAATGACGACTAGGACACTTCCTTCATGAATAAACATTCCCCCGGCAAGGTGTACTTGGTCCGCCAAGACGCCCAGTAAAAGGATGACAACAACCGCTAAAGCAATAAAGATGTTTTGCCGCATATTCCGAATGGTCGCTTTCGATAAGGCAAAAGCATGGGCATATTGGGAGAGCTTATCTGCCATTAATACAACATCAGCAGTTTCCATTGAGACATCAGTTCCCCCTTCCCCCATCGCCAGTCCAATATCTGCTGTAGCAATTGCCGGCGCATCATTGATTCCATCTCCGGCCATCGCAACAATTGCCCCTTGTTCCTTCAATTTTTTTACATACTCAACTTTTTCGTTTGGCAACAGTTCCGCATGAAATTCATCCATCCCAAGTTCATTTGCTACGGCCTCTGCGGTATGGCGGTTATCACCGGTTAACATAATGATTCGTTTCACACCATTGGCTCGCATATCTGCTAATGCCGCCTTTGCATCATCACGAACTTGATCCGCAATGGAGATAATGGCAGCCAGTTCTCCGTTTATTCCGACAAAGATAGCGGTATTCCCTGCTTTTTCCCGTTCAATTGCATAGAGACTAGCCTCGGAATTAATTTTGATTCCTTTTCCATTCATCAATTTACGGTTCCCGGCAACAATTGAATACCCGTCTACGGTTGCCGTAATCCCGTTCCCTTTAATTGCTTCACTTTCCGTTATTTGAAAACGAGACAAATCAATTCCGTTTTTTTCTGCTTCTTTAACAATTGTCTGACCTAAATGGTGTTCAGAAATGGTTTCTGCTTTTGCAATAAGCGCTAATAGTTTCCTAGATGGCATTGAGGACAAATTGTGAAAATCGGTTACTGTCGGTTTTCCTTTTGTTAAGGTACCGGTTTTATCAAAGACAAGGGTATCAACTTTGGCAAATTTCTCCATAATGTCACCGCCCTTTATAAGGACACCATTTTTTGCACCGTTCCCGATTCCTGCAACGGCTGATACCGGTGCCCCGATTACTAAAGCACCCGGGCATGCGATAACAAGAAAAGTAATGGCTAAATGTAAGTCACGAGTAAATGCGAAAACAAATAATGATAAAATAACAACGGCCGGTGTATAGTAATTGGCAAAACGATCCAAGAAACGTTCTGCACTCGATCTTGATTCTTGTGCTTCTTCAACGAGTTCAATAATTTTTGCAAAAGTCGTATCTTCACCGACTTTTTCAGCAATGATTTCGATATACCCGTTATCGAGAATAGAACCGCTATACACACGATCATTTTCCGCTTTATTCGCCGGTATGGATTCACCGGTGATCGCAGCTTCATTAATAAGTGCATGTCCCTTCACAATACGCCCGTCCACCGGTATTTTTCCGCCGGGTAAAACGACTAAGCGATTTCCTTCCTCAACTAAGTCAATATCTATTTCCTCCCGAGAACCGTCTGCATGTAGTAAAATTGCTTCTTGCGGTGCCATATCTACAAGTTCTTTTAATGATGAACGTGTTTTTTCTAAAGTTCTTGCTTCCAGATAGTCGCCTAATAAGAATAGGAATGTAACGACGGCTGACTCTGTATATTCCTGAATAAAAACCGCTCCAATTACTGCTATGAAGACAAGTAATTCGATACTAAAAGTTCTCATTATCATTGCCTGCCATGCTTTAATCGCTATAGGTACAATGGCGATTACAGTTGCAATAATGAGGAAACTGTTACTTAATCCACTCAAGTGAAATAACTTGGATAGAATTGCGGCGATAATCAAAGTTCCCGAAATCCACGTAATCTGGTTTTTATGTTGATTTATTTTTGCGGTCATTTTAATCCCTCCAATATTTATCTTTGTCTTTATTTTAAAGAATCGGCGACGAAAAAAAATTGACCTTCATCAATATTGGTAAAACATGTTTCGTCGATAAAAATGAGGCTTCTTACCTAAAAGTGGCGACTGGTGAATTTGAGGGGAGGGCTGGTGAATTCAGGGGTTCTACTGTTGAATTCGCTGGGTACACTGGTGATTTCTCCTTTTCTACTGTTGAATTCACTGGGTATACTGTAGAATTTTTCAATTTTATTGTTGAATTTGTACCCCAGTACTGTTGAATTTTCCTTTTTTACTGTTGATTTCAAGGGGGAATTGGTGAATTACTGGGGGGACTGTTGAATTCGGATAGGGCACGATTGAGGTCCCACATGTATCGACAAGCTACACCGCAGAGACTGACAATGGCTTTTTATAATAGAAAAAAGCCCTAAGATTTGTTCTTAGGACCTCTATTCCCCATATAACAAAAGTTGATCTAAGTCATTGATTTTAATTTTCCGCTTTGGCAATTGCTCAATCAAACCTTGTTTCTCCAACTCAGTAAACTTTCGGCTTATCGTTTCCGGTGTTGTACCTAAATAGGAGGCCAGATCTTTTTTTGCCATTGGTAGTGTGATCACCGGACTATTTCCTGCCCCTTTTTCCACACAATCAGCTAAAAATGAAAGAATTCGCGATTCTACCTTTTCAATGGCCACTTGCATCGTTTGTTTTTCGGAATTCATTAGCCGCTCCGACATTTCCGAAATAATTTTTAAAGATATTTGCGGATATTCCGTTAAGTACCGTTGCAAATCTTTTTGTTTAATCAAGCATACGGATGAATCTTGAACGGCCTCGGCATAATTTTCATGTACCTCTCCCGGATGAAAAAGGGCCCACTCCCCGGTAAAGTCACCCGGATTCAAAATTCTTACCAGCTGTTCCTTACCCGTGTCGGATAGGCGGTATACCCTAATTTTCCCACTATTGACGATGTACAAGGTGTCGTCTTCATCACCGGCATGGAAAAGTATTTCTCCCTTTTTCAAGTCCAGTTTTTTCGCTGATTCGGCAATTTTATCCATTTGTTCGTCATCTAAATGGTTGAATATGGGCACGAGCCGGATACAAGAGGCGTGGTTATGACAGTGTTCATGTGCCATTGAATCCCCTCTTTCTCATGAATGATAAGATTACTCTTCTTCGTCGCACAAAAAGCTTGATTTAATAACATCATTAACCTGTTCCTCGTGAAAAATAAACTCACTGTTCCTCATCGCACAGGAAGCCCGGTTTAATATGTTCCCAGTGAAAAACATGCTCCCTCGTCGCACATAATAACATTGTTACTATGGTTCCTCGTGAAAAATAAACTCACTGTTCGTCGTCGCTCATAATAACATCATTACCATAATTTCCCATAAAAAATAAGATTACTCTTCTTCATCTTCTAAGGCTGTTTTACCCAGAAAAGCTTGCAACATCCAGATTTCTTTTTCGAGATAACCTTTAAAATCAATTAATACATCTTCCAAAACCGGTTGGTCTTGTTCCTGAGCTAATTTGATCGCACGTTGAACAACATCCCGGGTCAGGCGGAAATCATCCACAATATTAGCAACCATATCATGTGCCGGTAAGTATTTATTTGCCGCACTTTCTTCTAAAAATGTGTACTTCATATTTTGTTCCGTTGTCGAAAAAGGTTTGGCATCAATTGCAAGTAAGGTTTCTGCAATTTTATCATACCAGTTTGCCGCTTCACGATACAATTGTTCAAATTTTTCATGAAGTGTTAAGAACTCTGAACCTTTCACATACCAATGATATTGATGGAGTTTTGTCCACAATATGGCCAAATTTGCAACGACATGATTCGTCATAGCTGCAGCAGTCGGATGATGATGATCATGTTCCACTTGATCTTGTTCTAATTCTTTTTTCAATGCTTCTTCGGGACTTAAGATACTCATTTCTCTTACCTCCTGTATTTTTTACTTACAAGTTGATTATAAGATGTCCCTTTTCAAAAAAAAATTGACCTAAATCAAGAAATCAAAAATAAATCTCCTGTTGCACAAAGTCCCCGACTATGATATGTTAAAAGTAATGAAAATGAATATTCATAAAACTCTACTAGGGGCGCCGGTTGGCTGAGAAGTACCCTTTGAACCTGATCTAGTTCGTACTAGCGGAGGGAAGTAGGTTAATAAATTACAATCTACATATTTTTGTAATTTACCAAACCGCTTTCCGATCATGGAGGGCGGTTTTTTATTTCCCCTTCAGACCGATTAGTTTTCCAGGACCCTTTTTCATTAAAAAAGTGAGGGACACCGGAAACTAAACAATAAAGCTCATTACCAATATTTTTATCATTACTTACACTGACCATACAGATCGCTGGTTCAAAGCAATCGGTTCCTCGGTAAACAAGGAGGAATTATTGTTGAAGCAAAATTTTTCAAACCGACTCTATCAAAACGTTCAACCGATTTGGGAGAAAAACCATCAGCATCCTTTTGTCGTTGGGTTGGGAACCGGAACATTAGACCGGGAAAAATTTATCTTTTATCTGAAGCAGGACTATGTATATTTAATTGACTATGCGAAGTTGTTTGCTATCGGGGTAGAGAAGGCAAATAACCTTAAAATCATGACAAAATTTGCTGCGGTTCTCCATGAAACTTTACATTTCGAAATGGAACTGCACCGTCAATACGCTGCCGAGTTTGGAATTACCCGCGCTGATTTAGAAGCAACTGAACCAACACCAATTAACCTTGCCTATACGAGTTATATGCGAAAAGTGGCAGCCAATGGAAGCCTTGCTGAACTCGTTGCTTGTCTATTGCCGTGTGCTTGGGATTATTGGGAAATTGGGAAACTATTAAAATCAACTTATGGAGAAACGCTGGCGACAAATCCTTATAAAAAATGGATTGAAACCTACTCTTCGGAAACGTTCGGCGCTGGGACCCAGTGGTTAATTGACTTAATCGATGAATTGACAATCGAAAAATCAGAAAAGGAACTTCATACGATAGAGCAGCATTTTCAAATCACCTCAAAATATGAATATTTATTTTGGGAAATGAATGAGAAAAAACAAGACTGGCCAATCTGATTTTTTATTCGCGTCCTAAAAAACGGGAAGGATGATTCCATGAGAAAAACACAAAAAATGACGATAACCGCAATAATTGCAGCTGTGACAACTGTTTCAAGTAGCCTAGTTTATATTCCGGTAGGTTTTGCAAAAATTTTTCCGATACAACATTTTGCAAACTTACTATCGGCAGTTTTGCTCGGGCCCGGTTATGCGGTTGCACAAGCCTTTATTTCCTCACTTTTACGAAATTTGCTTGGAACGGGAAGTATTTTCGCCTTTCCGGGAAGTATGATCGGGGCATTTTTGGCAGCTTATATTTATACGAAAACAAATAAGCTTATCTTTGCCGCAGCCGGTGAGGTTATTGGCACAGGGATTCTCGGGGCCTTGGCTTGTTATCCCATCGCCGTTTTCTTACTCGGTCAAGAGGCAACTCTTTTCGGTTTTATCCCTGCCTTCACGTTAAGTTCTTTTGCAGGGGCGTTCTTCGGCTATGTATTATTAAAAGCATTGCACAAAAATAAAGCATGGGGAGGAATCATCCATGAAAACAGCATTAACCATCGCCGGCTCTGATTCAGGCGGCGGGGCGGGAATTCAAGCCGATTTAAAGACATTTGCCGCACACGGTGTATACGGAATGTCCGTCATTACTGCAATAACCGCACAAAACACGGTTGAAGTCCGCTCTGTCCAAAATATTGATGAACAAATCATTCAAGATCAAATTGAGGCTGTTTTTGATGATTTAAAAGTGGATGCGGTCAAAATTGGGATGTTGTCCAGCCCATCGATTGTTACAACGGTTGCTGAGACACTTGCCAAATATCAACCAAACCATATTGTTCTCGATCCGGTCATGGTTTCGAAAGGTGGACATCGATTACTGGCGGAAGATGCAATTTCTGCTCTCAAGGAAGAACTGATGCCGCTTGCCGATATCATCACACCAAATATTCCGGAGGCGGAAATCTTAACAGAGCAAAAAATTTTAAACGAACTGGATATGAAGAGTGCTTGTATTTCCTTTAAAAAACTGGGCGTAAAGTCGGTGTTGCTAAAAGGCGGACACTTAAGCACCGACCCGAATGACCTCTTTTATGACGGAGAAAATTTCTATTGGGTGAAAGGCAAACGTGTCCATACAAAAAATACACACGGAACCGGTTGTACTTTGTCCAGTGCCATCGCTGCCAACCTTGCCAAAGGGAACACATTATTAACGTCTGTGCAATTGGCAAAAGCCTATATTGAAGTGGCAATTGAGCATAGTTTGGATCTCGGAAACGGGCATGGACCAACCAACCATTTTTATGAATTATATAAACGAGCCCATCTTATGAACCAATAAAACTTAGGTAGCCGGCTTTATTCAAAGTGTTCACCGCGGTAAAGGTATGGAACGTTAGCGAGGTGGCGCAACTTATTCATAGATTAATTGGTGTTCACCAAATATTCAGTGAAGCAACCCTTATTACTTATACGAGGAGTGGTTTTTTAATGGACATATCTAAATTTCAATCATTATTAACCAAGGTTCAGCAAAAAAATCCGCTAATCCACCAAATGACAAATAATGTAACAATTAACGACTGTGCAAATGTGACATTGGCAATTGGTGCGTCACCTGTTATGACAACAGGAAAAAACGATGTTCGTGATATGGCAAACTTAGCAGATGCCGTTGTGATTAACTTTGGCACAATTAATGATGGAATGTATGAAGCCATGTTAATAGCAGGAAAAACAGCAAACAAAAAAGGAATTCCGGTTGTTATTGATCCCGTTGGAGCGGGTGCGACGCCATACCGAACCCGAGTGATTCGTGATTTTTTTGAAAAAGTTGATGTCGCCATCGTTCGCGGAAATGTTTCAGAAATCAATGCCCTTATAAATGACGAGGTCAAAACAAGGGGCGTCGATGCCGGGGATGTCGCCGAAAGTAAACAGGTAATCGCAGAAACTACTGCCAATATGTATTCCGTGACTACTGTGATTAGCGGCGAAACAGATATTATTTCTGATGGAAAAACGACTTACGGGTTGAGTAATGGTGATCTTTTATTGACAAAAGTTACCGGAACCGGTTGTATGAGTACTGCGCTCATTGCCTCTTTTGCAGCCGTTACCGATGATTGGTTAGCTGCAAGTATCGCCGGGATGGCAGTTATGGGGATTGCAGGAGAGGTAGCAAAAAATAACTTGGAGGGTCATTTGGGACTAGGTACTTTTCGAGTAAACTTAATCGATGCCGTCTCTAATTTTGAAAATCTTTCATTATATAAACATATGAATCTTTCCAAATTAACCGGGGTGATCTTATGACTATCGATTATCGTCTCTATTTAGTAACCGATGAAACACTGCCCAAAGATGAACTGCTTAAGAAAGTGGAGTTGGCTATTCAAGGCGGGGTAACCATTGTCCAACTGAGGGAAAAATCCGGGAACGGTAAAGTCTTTTATGAAAAGGCTGTAAAACTGAGGGAGTTAACGGAAAAATATCAAATACCGCTAATTATAAATGATCGCGTTGATATTGCCTTGGCTGTCGGAGCAGATGGGGTACATGTCGGACAGAGCGACCTCCCCGCTCCGGCGATAAGAAAAATCATTCCCTTATCAATGATTGTTGGCGTATCTGTCGGCAATCCCGAGGAAGCTCGTGAAGCAGAATTAAACGGGGCGAACTATGTCGGAGTTGGCGCTGTATTTCCAACTACTTCAAAAGCAGATGCAAAGGTGCTCCCACCCGGAATGCTGGACAAAATCTTAGAAACAATTCAAATTCCGGCAGTAGCCATTGGCGGAATCAACTTAGAAAATGTCTCAATGCTAGGCGGTAAAAACATTGCCGGCATTGCTGTCGTTTCCGGGATTATGAAGGCAAATGACCCGTTTGAAGTGGCAAAAGCCTATCGGAAACTACTCTTATCATTCAAGTGAGGCTATGGTTGAGGCGGCAAGAGCGTTTCGAAAACTGTTCTGTTCATTCAAGTGGCGCTACGTCCGAGGCGGAAAGCCTTTTTCGAAAACTATTCTCATAATCCACCTCTTGTCGGACTATCTTCTTGATTAGCCAAGAAGATAGTCCTACTTAATCTTACGCTGTTGTATTAATCCGATAACGAGCGGGATGAAGACAGCGATGATAAGAACAGGCAAAAACCATACACCAAATCCCTGACCCCATTTTAACGCAATTGTTACAGATTCCAATATAATCACTGCAAAAATAAGCGAACACATATTCTTAACCTGATTCAACATTTTTCTGCTTAGTAAATAAAATTGCGGTACATTGGATTCATTTAACCGGCTCGGATAATTATGCATTTCCGGATGTTTTTCCAAAAATTGCATAATAATCAGTGTTATCCCGCCAATAATCGGTAAGATAATTAACTCCCATTTTGACCCCCACCGATCCACTTCACCGGCTAAATTAAAATGAGCCGGCACCTGGCTCGGGAGCCGGTTCCAGATGGTCAACAAAAATACGATTGAACCAATATAGCAAGTATAGCCGATGACATCCCAAACCCACTCACTTTTTGTTTTCGGAATACGTATTTTTGGACGTTGAAAGTTAGACACAGGTCCCCACCTCAATCATCAATTCTTAACATATATACGGTTAAATCTCTTCAAGGTTTCATTATATTGGCGGCTGTTCCCGTTGCCGAATTTTTCCAGATTCCCTATTCATTTTTATCGCCAAACAGAATAATAGACAAAAAGAATGTGAAAGTTGTACAATGTTTATAGTGGTTAATTCCATTTAATCACAGAATTGTAAGCACTTGCAATTCTAGTAATATACAAATCTTGGCTTTACAGAAAGGGGCATTCTGATGAACTACAAAAATATTACAGTCGCCGGAAGTGGAGTATTGGGCAGCCAAATTGCCTACCAAACTGCTTTTCACGGATTTCAAGTTTCTGTCTACGATATTAACGATGAAGCATTGGAACTGGCAAAAGAGAGAATCAAGAAACTAAAACCTCGTTATCAAGAAGATTTAAAGGCAACTCAAGAAGAAGTCGATGCTGCTTACGATCGTCTTTCATTTTATAGTGATTTAGCTGAAGCGGTTAAAGATGCTGATCTTGTCATTGAAGCTGTTCCGGAACGAGTTGAAATTAAAGTCGATTTTTATAAAAAATTGGCGGCGGTTGCACCCGATAAAACTGTCTTTGTGACAAACTCTTCAACCTTATTACCGAGCCAATTTGCTGAAGCAACAGGACGTCCGGAAAAATTCTTGGCTCTGCACTTTGCCAATGAAATTTGGAAAAATAATACCGCAGAAGTTATGAAACATCCCGGTACAGACATGCAATATTTTGATCAAATAATTGAATTTGCTAAAGCAATTGGAATGGTCGCTCTACCTTTATATAAGGAACAACCGGGTTATATTTTAAATTCTTTATTAGTTCCATTTTTGGAAGCTGCTCAAATGTTATTGGTAAAAGAAGTTTCCGATCCTGAAACAATTGACAAAACATGGATGATTGCCACCGGAGCTCCACTTGGACCATTTGCGATCCTCGATGTAGTAGGAATAAGAACAGCGTATAATATTACATTGGCAAAAGCCGAAGCAACGGGTAATGAAGAGTTTATGAAGCTTGCTGAATTATTAAAGAGGGAATACATTGATAAAGGAAAACTTGGGCGCGAAACAGGAGAAGGCTTTTATAAGTATCCGAACCCCAGTTTTGCCCAACCGGGATTTTTAAAAGGATAATTTTGATTAAGTTTGTTGGAAGTCGGTTCTATTGAGCCGGCTTTTTTTACTGTAAAAATATAATTTAGCGGTGATGAAAAAGCGGCCACGAGATTCGCTCTCAAGAACAATCGGTACCGATCAACCTCTAAACATGCCGTTCGTACTACTACAAGCATTACCTCCCACTAATCAAAGTTTTATGCTACTTCAAAAAAATTTTTTAAAAACGATGACCATTTTTTGCAAAACCTTCTATAACAAAAATGAAGGGAGGAGGTGATAGAGATGGCAAAAGCAAATATTGTAAAAACAAGCTTCCGTGTCCTTTATGAAAATGGCCTGAATCAAAAAGGGGAACCGGTATATAAAGCAAAAAGCTATAATAACGTGAAAACAACCAGCACGGATGATCAAATTCACCAAGCAGCAACAGCCTTAGCTTCCCTGTCAAATTTGCCGTTTTATACCGTTGAACGCGACGACAAAAAGGAAATTTACGCTTAATAGTAAAAAACAACAAAAAGACGAGGAGGAAAGTGAATGGAAACAAATTTAGAACTTGTTTTTTTGGCGACTGATGGAAAAACGGTTCGCATTACAGTAAATGACCCGAAAGACGATTTAAACGAGGAAATCATTCGCAATGTTATGAATCAAATTTTGACAGCCAATGTTTTTGAAACATCAAGCGGTGCCTCTTTAGCATCGATTAAAGAAGCAAGAAAAATTAGCAAGAACACAGAAGTATTCAGTTTATAAACAGCCTGGAATCTATAATCTAACGGAAGCCGGGACTAGTACATTGCGTACTTCCTCGGCTTTCCTTTCTATCAAATTTTGGAGGGAAAGAGAATGACTGAATGGTATTCATTGATCGGGGAAGTCGGTTTTCCGATTGTTGTGACCTTGATTCTCCTTTACCGAATTGAAACAAAGCTCGATCAAGTCATCCAATCAATCAACAACTTGCCCGATCGACTAACCAACTTATAATGACTCATAAGAAGGCTTACCCATTCATACTGCATTAAACAGCAGAAAATAATGGTGGCAGCCTTCTTAATTTTTATGCACTCAAGATAGATCCATTAGCCGTCCTTGCTGCTTCTAACTCGGCACCACCCAAGATGAAACTTTGAATCCCCGCGGCAGATCCCTTATCGAATGGTAATGTACACATACTATTACCCCCGTTGCGAAATACTGTTCTAAAAACAGCTTCAAAAACCTGATACACACTAACACATTTTCAATTTGTAAATGCTATCTCATAGCTACCTTCTGCGTGAGAACGTTATTGCCCGAACCTAGTCGCAGGCGAATATAGGCTTCATAAGCCGATACATTTGGATTGATGCGCATCATGATCGTTTTCTTTGCTTTTCCATTTTCATCTGCTGTCAGTTTGCCGATATTGAAATAACCGTAAGTGGTTGGCCATGTTCCGTCCTCAAATTGGATTTGCGAAATGCTTTTGCCGCCTGACAAATATATTTGGATTTGTGCATTTGCTACTGTTTGGCCAGGTGTTAAACCATTCATCACCACTTCTACCGGAAATGGTATACCACCGAGCGGAATGAATTTCGGTGTTAACAATTGATATTTCTCTTCACCACTAGGCGGCGTCTCAACATTTGACTGACCGATACCGACTGTTTTGGTAAAGACGTTGTTTCCAGCCCCTATTCGAAGGCGAATATATCCTGTTGTTCCGTCTTGTACCGTTGGGTTAAGCCTCATTGTCAGTACTTTTTCCGCCACACCATGCTGATTGGCTTGAATGCTCCCAACACTTTGATAACCGTAAGTGGTTGGCCATGTTCCATTCGGAAGCCGAACTTGCGAAATTGATGTACCACCTTCTAAATATACTTGTATTTCTCCATTTTCAATGACTTGTCCCGGTTTCATATCTGTTAATTTGAGTGTTACTTGAAAAGGTTCTCCGCCAGTTGGCAAATATTCAGGGGTTTCAATGTTATATTTAATATCTTTTGGAGGATCCATTTCCGAGCCAAATGAACCGTCAGCAAATGTCGATTGATCATACCAAAGATAACCTTCATTCGGTGAACGCCAAGGCTCCGGCTTCAGCTCCTCAGAATGCTCTGGGGTCTCCATTTCTAATATTGGTGAAGGCTGATCAAGCGGCATATCAAGTTCAGAGAAGGTCAGATAACTTTCTTTATGAGACAGCCATTCGACAATTTTCATTAGCAATTGGCCATTATCTTTTTCAGTAAATCCGTCGTACGTTCTCTTGACTCCTCCGTGTTCTTCATTTCGATATTTAGGGGTGCTGTCTTCCACCACAGAAGAGTCGCCGATGAAAGCGGCCTTTCCTCTTTCCTTTTTTCCTATCGCTACAAAGGGCCCTTCATGAATTCCGCCGCCAAAATAAACCCCTTCGTCAACTGCATTGCTCCATTTGTTTTCTTCTACAGTAAGCCCATCAGGCAAATAAACAATCCCTTTAGCAATTTCAGGATTCATAATAGCTAGTGTAGAACCAGCATGAATCGAAATTTCATCAATGCCACTCGTTATACCAAAGGATTCATCAGATGGTATAATCACATTTGCTGTTGCGTTATCTATCGAGTTAAAACGAAATCTTACACCAAATTCTTCATTTAACCAATCAGTGCTTTCAACACCAGCCATTGCAGCTTGTTCACCTTGATCCATTCCTTTTGTTGGATTATCAAAAGCCCCTCTGCGCCAACCATTCATAATTTCATTTGAATCCCAACGGTTAAAATTTCGATCAGCATTATAGTGGTCGGCAATAAAAAATACGCCTCCCCCTTGTTCTGCAAACTCAGCAATAGCATCTTGTTCAGACTTCTTAAAAGGAATTTGTGCCTCTGGAATAATAAAAACATCATAACCTTCTAAATCCTCCAGAGTAAGTGGATCTAAACTCCGATGCTCCTTCACTGTATATCCCGCTTCAAGCAATGCATTGGCAAAATCGGAAAATGCACCATCAATCACCCAATCGGACTGTCCTGCTGTTTGCCCATGGCTGTTATCAAACAAAACTTTCTTGCCGTTCGGATCGCTAGGAACTAAGATTGGGGCCGGATCATTCGGACCTTCTGCACTTACAGTTACGTTTTCAAAAGCAAAAATAAAAAACGCCAATACTGCCACAAGGCCCTGCAACAGCATCTTTCTCATAATTACTCTACCTCCATAATTTATTAACTCAACAAGGCAAAAGCCTTTTATTGAGTTCAGCCGCTATTGCTGAAGCTTTCGATATACATTGCTGCCTTATGAGCATCTGCTAAACCACCTTCTTGCGCAAATAGCCGGAAATGATATCGACGATCGTAACCATGGCAATGATTCCTAATAAAATAATACCGACACGACTCCAGTCGCGAGACTGCATGGCAAATATAAGCGGTGTACCGATTCCGCCTGCACCGATGATTCCTAAAATGCTTGCGGAACGGAGGTTAATTTCAAAACGATATAAGGTGTAAGAGATAAACCCAGGAATGATTTGTGGAACAACGGCAAACCACAGCGTTTGCAAGCCGCTTGCTCCTGTTGCTTTCAAAGCTTCAATTGGTCCGAAATCAATATTTTCCACTTCTTCTGAAAACAATTTGCCAAGCATCCCGATGGAATGGAGTCCGAGCGCCAACACACCGGCAAAAGAGCCAGGGCCTACTACTTTAATAAATAACAACGCCATCACTAGTTCCGGAAATGTCCGGATAAAGCTTAAAATAAATTTTCCTGTTCCTGCCGCAATCTTCCCTTTCGTCATATTGTTAGCAGCCCAAAAAGCAAACGGTATACATAGAAAAGCTGAAATAAATGTGCCTAATATGGCAATCGCTAATGTATCTAATAGCCCTCGGAGCAGATCTTCGCCTTCGGGCAAGTAAACATATCCCCAATCAGGAGAAAGAATGCCGGATAAAATCGCTTTTGTAATTTGGCCGGCCGTTTCTTTAAATCCTTCTATTGGAATACCGGATAATGCCCATATATAAATAACAGCCAACAACACATATATACTCCAAAGCATGAACCGGTTCTTTTTTGGTTTAACTGGTCTTGCAACACTCTTCATAATAGTTTCTCCCGCAATTTAGTACTAATATAGTCGATCAACAAAACAACCATTAATGTAAAAATAATGATTGTACTCACTTTGTCGTATTCAAGAAAACCTAATGTTTTATCATAATATTCTCCGATTCCTCCTGCTCCCACTAGTCCTAATATAGCTGCAGCCCTTATATTAATTTCAAAGGTGTAAAGAACGAAAGAGACAAAGTAAGGGGACACTTGCGGAACGACAGAGTAGACGATCCATTGAATTTTATTAGCGCCAACTGCCGTCATCGCCTCCAATGGGCCTTTATCAATACTTTCCATCGCTTCATAAGTTAATTTCGCAATAATGCCCATTGAGAAAACAGCTAATGCAAATATTCCTGGTAATGGCCCCAATCCGAAAATTGCAACAAATATAGCGGCTAAAAGAAGTTCAGGAATGGTACGAATTAAATTTAAAATAAATCTGAACGGGTAATAAATCCAATTGCTGGCAACGATGTTGCTTGCGCATAACAAAGCAAATGGGACCGCAAGCAAAGCTCCCATCGTTGTCCCAATAACCGCCATGCGGAATGTGTCAAGCATTGCCGGAACAATATCATCAAAATATGACCAGCTGGGAGGATACATTTGTACAAGCAAATCAAACATATTTGGAAACCCTTCAACAAAATCGATGAAAGAACTTTCCGTTTGATAGGCGCTCCAGCCGATCAGCAGCACAATCAACGCTGCTGTCAAGTAATGCTTTATTTTAGTAGGTGCTTTAGGAATTTCTTGTTTAGTTAATCGATTCATATTTAAACTCTCTATCCGCTTCATTTGTTCCCACCTCAAAAGGCTTTCCATATATTTCAGAAAACCGTTTATCTGTCGCTTCCCTAGCAGATCCGTCAAACACAATTTGTCCTGCTTTCAGGCCGATGATCCTTGTGGCATATTGTCTAGCTAAATCGACCGAGTGCAGGTTGACAACAAGCGTTATTCCTAACTCTTGATTGATCTTTTTTAAATCATCCATTACTTGTTTTGTTGTCAAAGGATCTAAAGATGCTACAGGCTCATCCGCTAAAATGATTTTAGCTTTTTGCGCCAAAGCTCTAGCAATCGACACTCTTTGCTGCTGTCCTCCTGAAAGCTGATCCGATCTGGTGTACGCTTTTTCAAGAATATTCATTCGTTCCAGAGCATTCATGGCCAAATCCACATCTTCTTTTGGAAACCATCCCAAAACGGTTCGGAGAGTAGAATGGTAGCCAACTCTTCCAGATAAAACATTTCGTAAAACAGTTGACCTTTTCACTAAATTAAAATTTTGGAAGATCATCCCGATGTCGCGACGGATGCGGCGGAGTTCCTTCCTCTTTGCTTTCGTGATGGATTTCCCGTCTATTGTTATTTCTCCGGAACTAATTTCATGCAATCTATTAATAGAACGTAGCAACGTTGATTTGCCAGCGCCAGATAAACCGACAATCACAACAAATTCCCCTTTTTCAATTTTCAAATCAATATTTTCCAATCCTACTACACCATTAGGATAAATTTTTGTAACACGATGAAATTCTATCACTCTGCATACCAACCTTTTTTAAATATTTATCTAAACATCCCGATGTTGCTTTATCTATTCATAGAGGATTAGCCAGTACGAACGATTCGCCTGGCTATATTTTATGAAAATACATTATTCAGTTTTCACTTTTTCAGCATACTCCCTGACGATATCGAAGTTACTGTCTTTCGATTCTATGTAGCCTTCATGCGTGTAAATGTCTTTTATAATCGCATGCCCTTCTTCGTCTTTTCCAATATCAATGAAAGCTTGCTTGATTTTTTCAACCCATTCCGAATTCATGTCGGAACGGACGGAAATCGTATCGTTCGGAATCGGTTCTGTAAACTCAATGACTTTCGTATCTTCGAAAACAGTTGGGTAATCTCCTGCTACTGTATTGCGGGCATCTTGGAAAACAACCGCACAATCGACATCACCGTTCAAAACAGAAATAATCGCTTGGTCGTGCCCTTTTACTGTTATTCCTTGCACATCTTTTAATGGATCAATCCCATTATCCATCAGCGTGGCGGCCGGCCAAACATAACCTGCAGATGAAGTGACATCTTGAAAAGCAATTTTCTTTCCTTTTAAATCTTTCACACTATTAATACCAGAATCTTTTTTCACTACAAAAATTGATTTGTAATTGTCTACTAGTTCATCTGTTGGCTGCCCGGTCTCATCATCCACTCCGTAACGTTGCGCTTGAAGAATTACTTCAGCAGCACCTCTTTCTTTCGCCAGCACATAGGCATTTGGCGGCAAAAATCCTACATCTACTTTTTTGGATTCCATTGCTTCAACAATGGTATTATAGTTCGTTGAAACACTCACCTCTACAGGTATACCCAAACGATCCCCCAATAACTTTTCAAGCGGCTTTGCTTTGGCTTCCAATGTATCTGCATTTTGAGAAGGTACAAATTGTACAGAAAGAGTTTCCGGAATATATCCATCTGATTCTTTGCTGCTATTAGTTTGTTGGGAATTGCTGGAGTCCCCGCATCCGCTGATGACCACCGCTGTTAAAGCTAGTATTGTTCCAAAAGCTACTAATTTTTTAAACATATTAATTTCCCCCATATCTTTTTGAAAATCTAATTTCCATTTTAATACCAAATTTTTAATTATTTGTAAATTTTGTTACAAAATACCACAAATATTTTGTTAACTTTGTAAATTATTTTTTTCATTCAATTATCTATTTCATTTTTACAACGATTTGTTATGATGAAAAAAAAGAAGGAGGAAAATAATGGAGAAGGAAACTGCGATTCATCTGCTTGTAACCAGCGATCTTCACGGCTACATTTACCCGACCAATTACAGAGACAAAGAAGAACAAAATTTCGGACTGGCTAAAATAGCCACGATTATAAAAGAAAAAAGAAAAAAAGGCTATGTACTTTTACTTGATAATGGAGACTTGATTCAAGGAAGCCCGTTGACTTATTACCATGCAAAAAGGAGACCCGACAGTGAAAATCCGATGATTCAAGTTATGAATGATCTCCAATATGATGCATGCGTATTGGGAAATCATGAATTTAATTATGGACGAAGTTATTTACAAAAGGCGATTGATCAATCAGCTTTTCCTTGGCTGTCCGCTAATATCTTGAAGCAAACAACAGGAGAGCCCGCTTTTGGAACACCTTATCTCGTCAAGGTATTGGACGGAGTCAAAATTGCTGTACTTGGTATCACCACTCATTTCATCCCTAATTGGGAAGAGCCGCGAAATATTGAGGGACTTGTTTTCAAAGATGCATTGCAAACGGCTAAATTATGGGTGAGCGAGATTCGCCAAAAAGAAAAACCAGATGTGATGATCGTCTCATATCATGGGGGATTTGAAAGAGATCTACAAACTGGAGAGCCTATAGAACAGCTGACAGGAGAAAACCAAGCATACCAAATGTGCCAAGAACTAGAGGGTGTTGATATTTTAATCACAGGCCATCAGCACCGCCCACTCGCAGATAAACTAAACGGCATCACAATCATTCAGCCAGGCCATAAGGGGCAATTTTTGGGTGAAGTGACGATGAAAGTTAGACAAAAGGCAAATGGAAACAGCCCCGCAATCGTTAGTCATTCCAACTTAATCAAAATTGATGAAAAAATGGAAGCGAATCAAGATGTTTTGGCATTGATATCCGATATTGAACAAGAAACGCAAAAATGGCTGGATCAGCCGATCGGAACCGTTATTGGTGACATGACCGTATCTGATCCATTGAAGACCCGATTACAAGACAATCCTTTTATAGAATTTATCAATAAGGTGCAAATGGAAACAGCCAAAGTTGATATTTCTGCCACTGCCTTATTCAATAATGACTTGCCTGGATTCAAACAACATGTTACAATGCGCGACATTGTTTCCAATTATATTTATCCGAACACATTAACTGTCATCCGCATCAGCGGCCAAGATATTAAAGATGCTTTAGAGCAAAGCGCCAAGTATTTTACGGTTCAAAACGGAACAATCTCTGTCAATCCCGCTTTCTTATATCCTAAACCGCAGCATTACAATTATGATATGTGGGAAGGAATTGAATACGAATTAAAAATCTCTAATCCAGTTGGCCAACGAGTTGTGAAGCTAAATTATCACGGCAGCCCATTGGAGCTTGACAAAGAATATGATGTCGTCATGAACAGCTACCGCGCTGGTGGAACAGGCAATTTTGATATGTTTAAAGAAAAACCGATCGTTAAAAATATCCCCATCGACATGACCGAACTCATTGCCAACTACATATTAGAGCACAAAACTATCATCGCAGCTTGCAATCATAATTGGAGGGTAGTTTTATAGTAGTAAAAGCATTTTCCGATTTGCCCGCTTTTTATTTAAAACAAATGCCACTAATAGGTATCAAAGTATACTTGTCCAAATATCACAAATGCTTACAGCAACAAAAAGTCATTAATAACAAATTTGATATCAACGATGATTATATAAAAATGATTTTTTCGTTATGAAAATGTGAAGCGTTTTATTCGCACACATCAAAAAAGAAGATTTAGGATTTTCCTAATCTTCTTTTTGCATGAAAGTATATTTCACCATTCCCCTGAACAGGACATGGATTATTTAAGCAGCTGTCTTAACTCTTCGGTCATTTGTTCAACCAATTCAGGTCTGCCATGAAACTGAGCTGGAGTATTTTGAAAAAGTTGAATACGCCAAATTCCTTCCGTTTTCACTGCAACAAGTGTATGATGAGTGTTCACATCAGGATTTAAATCGGACTGGCCGTGAGGAACCATACCGGCAATTGCTCGTAAAATAGCGATATCAGGAGCTAGAAACCGGACATTTTTCACTTTGCTGACAAATTTAGCTGTCTGGTGGTGTTCAAAGACGGACTGGAGATGTGCGAATATTTCATCGCGTCCAATCGACTGACTGCCATCGAAACCAATGCTTTCGCCATCCTTAGTAAACAGATCCGTCATTCCGCTAGCAGTTCGATTGTTCCACGCATTGATTAGTTGCTGGTAAAGCTCTTGAACTTCATTTATTTGAGAATTTTCCATCGTTTATCACTCCGAAATGTAATGATTTGTTCTATGATAGCCAATCAACTGAAAAATTTTTTTATAAAATGTTGCCGATTTAATATTTACGTGCAGTTTTTTCCACTGAAACCTCTGCTTTGAAGCGCTGAGACGAATGATCAAAAGCATTTTTTATAGAAGCTTGACAGCGTATAATACTTCAAAATGAAAATTTTCTTCTTTTTTCACTTCAAACGGCATTTATTTGATGTGCAATCACTTTAAAAGGGCATTATTTTTCCTTCTGTTATTGTAAGAATATGTTTGTTCTTCAATTAATCTGTTGGAAATGAATGCCTGAGACAGTCTGCAAATACCTTCCGATCCTCTAAAGCCACTACATAATTAGCAAACAATCATTCTTGCAATCATATTGCCATTCATTTACTGGGAGTGTTGCTACTGACGGCTCTTTTTTTCTATTTCCATACTGCTGCATATTTTTTTTGATATTTCGGATCTTCTTCCTTTTCAATTAAATCGAAGGCAAGCTGCTTGATCGCTTCATCCTGCACTTTATCATACAAGTTTCGCAGCCCTTGAATAATATCGAACCGAATAAGTGTCGCATGTTTTTCGTCAACACAGTTGTCAAACCGAGCTGCCAAATGACGGATAACCATCTCTTTTTGCTTTTCCCCAGCTAAACCAATCCTCCAAATAGCCTGCAAACTATGTCTGGCAGTTACAAACTTTTTATCATAGGTTACTTCCCAAACTTGAGGAAAATCCTCCAACATTCGCTGTTCGGGATCGCTGATCGCTAAGCGGCTTAAAAACTGAGCAGCACGCGAGCGCTTATGAGGGTCTTTACTTGTCAGCTCTTCCTTCAGCTGATCCCATACTTCATACGCCCAATCGACTTCTTCTTCAGTGATCTTCATAATGCTGCTGTACCCTTCGTACTGCGCATTTTTATCACTTGACTGCAATTCCGCAAAATAATGCTTCGTTCGTTCATCCACTATTTATCGCCCCAGTCATGCCTTATTATGTTTGATTTTACCTTAGGCAAAAGTGAATAGGCAATGGCTGCAATATGTAAATACCGAACGATCATATCGGAGGTACAGATCCAAAAAGCCGAAGTTTGATATGGAAACTGGCTCATATTCCATGTGAAAGCAAGTTTAAAATATTAGCAGAGATCGAGCATGAAAAAAAGCCGCTGTATCACCAATAATTGGCGTTCAAGCAGCTTTTTTCAATTACTTACTCAACTTTCGCACACAGAAATATTTAAGCATTGCTTGATATAATTAGGTATAGTGGCCAACCATTTATTCATTTGATTTTTAAAGATGTCCATGTTCAAAGAAACCTCGGCTTCCGCCAAAGTTTGGAAAAGGTCAATAAGTGATTGAAGGGCAGTAATAAAATCTATGTCTTTTACATCTTCGCAAAGGATGTAAAAAAGGTTGCCAATCGTCTTAGGATCCTCCTCTTTTCGCATTTGCCAAGCAATGAGAATATATCGTGTAAAAACAATGGTTGTATGGCTAATTAACATGTCGTATGAACGACCCTGGAATTCTTTCCCTAAATTTAAAAGGGATTTACTGCATTTGAAGAAGACTTCAATGTCCCAACGCATGCCGTAAATACGAATGATCTCTTCATTTTCTAATGTTGTATCTGTGCTGAGAATGGCAAGCCATTCGCTCCGTTTATTACGGTTTCGTACAAATAGAATTTTTACTGGAATTCCATTGTCTAAAGTAGCATAAACGGATCCGAGAATGTCTTTTTTACCCATGTGAGGTTTTGCCAATTTGTAAAGTTGATTCAGTGTGAAACGTTCAC
>NZ_JAJCHL010000055.1:0-22027 GCF_020554505.1 Caldibacillus sp. 210928-DFI.2.18 | reverse complement strand
GTTGAACCAATCGGGCACTTACGGGCACTTATCTTCCTCCTTTACATCTTTGATTCCACTTAAGACTTAGGAGGAAGATTTAGTGACCGTTTGTGCGGGATAAAGTGAAACTTCCATCAGGGGGTTCTTCCCACTGATGGTTAGTTGAACCAATCGGGCACTTACGGGTAGTTGATCGCCCCACCCACCATTTTTGTCAACTCGAAAGTCTTTTCGATGAGGTCTACTGCCCGTTTTGGTGGGGTACTTACTCCCACTGATGCCTTTATGAATCCCCTTCTTGAACTTGTTTTAACGGTCGTTCTGCCGGTCCTTCCACAACATCTCCATTGATGGCAAAGCGGGATCCGTGGCAAGGGCAGTCCCAAGTTTTTTCACCGCTGTTCCACTTGACTTCGCAACCCATATGTGTACAGGTGGAATCGACCAAATACAGCTTTCCATTCTCATCTTTATAGGCACCGCAGCGTTTCCCGTCAACTTGAACGATGGCACCTTCCTCATTTTTTAAATCGTCCACTTTTTTCGTCGGCTTTTTCAACTTCCCCTTTACTAAATGTTTAGCAACATCGACATTTGTTTGAATGACTCGTTTTACAGAAGGATCGGTGACAAATCTTGAAGGTACGTACAAGGTCTCATACGGATTTTCCTTATCTAAAATCAAGTCGCGAAAAAGGAGTGCTGCGACATGGCTATGAGTCATTCCCCATTTACGAAATCCGGTCGCCACTAATATGTTCCGATTCGAATCCGTCAGATAACCGATGAACGGAACTTTATCGAGGGTCGAGTAATCTTGAGCACTCCAGCGATAGACAAATTCCTTCACTTTAAACGTGTTTTCCGCATAGGTTTGTAAGTTTTGATAATGTTTATCTGTTGATTCTCCTTGTCCGGTTTTATGATGATCACCGCTGATAATGATGAGTTTCTCATTTTGGTATGGTGTGTAGCGGATTGATCTCGTCGGTTTTTCGGCATTGATATACATACCGCCCGGAAAGTCATCTTCTACTAATGCTCCGACAACATAGGACCGTTCCGCATACATTCGGGCAAAATAAAAACCTTCATCATGGAATGGAAAATGCGAGCAACTTAACACATATTTACAAGTGACCGTATGACCATCTTTTAACAATACTTTTGGAGCTTCACCCATCTCTACTTTCGAAGCAACGGTTTGCTCGTAAATGAGACAACCGGCTTGTTTTAACTCTTCCACAAGTACACGCAAATATTTTAACGGATGAAATTGGGCTTGTTCCGGCATGATTAAGGCTTGCTTTACCTTGAACGGCAACGTGGTTTCTTCAACTAATTTACCGGGAATTCCTAATTTTTCATAGGCATTCATTTCTTTTTCCAATTGACTGGCCGTTTCGTCATTTTCGGTAAAAACATAGGCATCCTCTATCTTTAAATCACATTCAATATGATGCTTTTCAATTAAACTTTTGGCAAACTCCATCGCTTCTTTATTCGCCTGATAATAAAGCTTGGCCTTTTCTTCACCAAAATGGCTGATTAGTTCATCATAAAACAAACCGTGTTGCACAGTTAGTTTTGCTGTCGTGTTTCCGGTTGTCCCGGTCATTAACCGGTCCGCTTCGACAAGAGCGACTTTTAAACCTTCTTGGGTTAATAAATACGCCGAAGTAACTCCGGTAATACCGCCACCGATAATTGCTACATCGACTTCTATATCTTCGTTTATGGAAGGGAACGCAGGAAACTGCACACTATCCTGCCAATAAGAGGTCGGATTTTGCGGAAGTTGTTTGCTCATTTAAATATTCTCTCCTTTGAAAGGTATCTTCCATTATTTTTCCCATTCAAAGGAGAGGATATTCTAAAAAATAATGTAAACTCTTAACTTCAAGTAATATACAATCAAACTTTAGACTGCTGGTTTATAAGAATTAATTTTCCTCAATATAAACAATTTCTCCGTTTTCAATCGCAGCGACTCTGACAGGAATTTTAAAGCCGCCATTTTTATCAATACTTGGGACATCATATACTTTTTTATCATCAGGAAGTGCATCCAAGGCGTCTTGCATATGTGCTCGGATTGTTTTTGCGTCATCAACATTTTTAGCTGCTTTCATTGCCTCTACAAAAATATATACACTCATATAGTGGAATCCTGCTTCAGCTCCGGGATCAATATTGTATTTTTTGCGGTACTTTTCAACAAATTGATCCGTACCCGGGTATCCTGCGTTTACTAGCGGAATGGTCCCAATTGCACCTTCCAACTGCTCATACGTACCACCTGTTATTGCCTTCATTTCATCTAATTTTGCTTGGTCCATCACGATAAATCCACCCTCAAATCCTAGTTCACGAGCTTGTTTCGCCAGTTTTCCTGTCGGTTCAGATGGTCCGCCAATAAAGAGTACATCCGGATCTTTTTCCAAGGCATTTGTCAAAATAGTAAAGAAATCCGTGTCTTTTGAAAAATCAACGGAAGACTCATAGACAACGTCTCCTCCACTTTCTTTCCAGTGTGGTAATAAAATTTTTGCCCAGTCTTGACCATATTGTGTTACAGGTGGAATCGCAGCCAGTTTCTTTCCAAACCGTTCCATTGAATATTTAGTAAATGGTTGAATATATCCTTCATAATTGGGCGGAATTCTAACCGTCAACTTATTGCCGTTTTCCGTAATCGTTGGTTCACTTGAATAAGCGCCAATAATAAAATTATCCTTTTCATTAAACACTTGCAAAGCCATTATCCCACCACTATGAGGTGTAAAAACAATTGGTGTTTTATGTTCTTGAACAAGTCTTTGAGCATTCGATGCAGTTTCATTCGGTAAATATTTGTCATCCAATGAAACAAGATTCAACTTATATTTCTTTCCATCTACCTCAAATCCGGTTTCATTAATTTCCTCAACAGCCATCGTTAATCCATTTAAAGCCTTTTCTCCGTAGCTTGCGGCAGGTCCGCTCAAAGGTCCGGAAAAACCGATATTGACAATTGTTTCCCCCTCATTGCCCTTACCACTATTTCCACCACTTTTTCCTCCTGTCTGGTTTTGAGAACAGGCAGATAGCAGCATAAAAACTCCTATAATCAATGTAAATAGCAAATAAATTTTCTTTTTCATATTGACCCTCCTGTAAATTCATGCCCCAATATAGGCTTTTCTAACTTCTTCGTTAGCAAATAATTCTTCTGCACTTCCTTCAACAACAATTTTTCCGTTTTCGTAAACATAACCTCTGTTCGCAATACTAAGTGCTGCATTTGCATTTTGTTCCGCAAGTAAAATTGTCGTACCTTCTCTATTAATCTCTTTAATACTTTCAAACATTTGTTCAACAATGAGCGGTGCAAGCCCAATGGATGGTTCATCAAGCAACATCAATTTTGGCTTGGACATCAGTGCCCGCCCGATAGCCAACATTTGCTGTTGTCCTCCGCTAAGTGAACCGGCATGATGATTTCTTTTGTCATGTAAAATTGGGAACAGTTCATATATGTCTCTCATTCTTCGTTTTAATTCTTGCTTTTGCTTTCGGTGAACAAAACCGCCCATTAGCAGATTATCTTCCACCGACATAAACGGAAATAGTTTCCGATCTTCGGCACATTGGACAATTCCGAGTTCAACAATTTTACTTGGCAACTTTCCGCCAATGGATGTTCCCTCAAAAACAATCTCTCCAGAGGCTAAACCGTTTAGTCCGCTAATGGCCCGGAATGTCGTCGTTTTCCCTGCACCATTTGCCCCTAATAAAACAACAATTTCACCTTTTTCAACCACAATATCTATATTGTGAATAGCAGCATAATTCCCATATTTAACGGTAACATTATTTAATTTAAGCATGGACACTTCCCCCTAAATACGCTTTAATGACTTGTTCATTCTTTTGAATTTCTTCGGGTGTGCCTTCCGCAATTTTTTCTCCATAATTTAAAACCATGATTTTTTCAGCCAAGCTCATAACCATTTGCATTTTATGTTCAATGAGACAAACCGTTATGCCACTTTCTCCCATCTTTTTAATCAACTGTGCTAATGCTGCAGTTTCTTCCGGATTAATACCTGCAGTCGGTTCATCGAGAAAAACAATTTCCGGTTCAGTTGCAAGTGCCAGTGCAATGGCTGTCCGTTTCTTTTCTTCCTGTGAAATATTTGCCGCTAATTGACCTTTAACATCGAGCAAACCGACAAATTCCAAAACTTCTAAAGCCCTATTGTAACTTTCCCGCTCCTCATTTCGCAGTCTTTTTGTATTGAAAACCGCATCAAATAAATTTGATTTTGTTCTTAATCGATGTCCGACCATGACATTTTCTATTATGGTAGCGTTTTCAAAAAGGCTTGTCGTTTGGAATGTCCGAGCCATCCCCAGTTTTGCAATTTTATTAGCCGGCAATTTCGTAATATCTTCTCCTCTAAACTTAATCTGCCCTGAAGTCGGCTTATGGACACCGCTAATTAAATTGAAAAATGTTGACTTTCCGGCACCGTTCGGACCGATAATCGCATTAATTTTTCCCTTTTCAACAGAAAAATCTACCTCTTTCACAGCGGTTAGTCCACCAAAACTTTTCGTCAAATTTCTTGTTTCTAAAAACATTTCACTCCCCCTTACACTTGTTTTTCCACTTGAACTGCCGCGACTTTCTTTCCTGCCTTCCTGTTCCTAAACAAGCCTGAAATAAAACCGACGATTCCTCTTGGTGAATAGATGATAATCAACGTTAATAACGGACCAAAAATAAGCATTCGGTAGTCTTGTAAAAATTGCAATGTTTGCGACGTCCAAACAATCAATAATGTTCCGATAATCGGTCCTGACAAAGTTCCAATTCCCCCGACAATCAGATAAGTCAATAAATCAAACATAATTGTTGTCGAGCTTATTTCCGGACCGAGGAAGCGAATAAAACTTGCATATAAAGTCCCGGCCACCCCCGCATAAAATGTAGACAACATAAAGGAAAGCAACTTATTCTTTGTCGTTGAAATCCCTAATGATAAAGCTAATGTCTCACTGTTACGAATTGCAATTAATGTCCGGCCAACGAGTGAATGCACGAGTCGATAAGCGATAAAGACCATCCCAAACATAATGAACAAGACAAAATAATATTGACTTGTCGGTGTTGATAAAGAAATGGGACCAAGATCGGGAAGGGCAGGTATGCCAATTAGTCCACGCACTCCTCCTGTCAAACTTTCCCATTTATCAATAACTAAGTAAATAATATAGCCGACACATAAAGTATAGATCGCAAAGAAATGTTCCTTTGTCCGTAAAGATACTAAACCGATCAATGTACCTATCGCCGTAGTGATAATGGGAGCAAGGATAAATGCCGGCCAGAAGCCAATCTCCGTCTTTGTTGTCAGCAAGCCAAAAGCATAGGCACCGATAGCGAAAAATCCGGCATGGGCAAGGGATAAATAACCTGTATACCCGGCGACAATGTTGAGCCCATATACGGCGATAATCCAAATAAACGATAAAGCCATAATATATAAGTAATAACTGTTAGGCATAATGATCGGGAAGAGTAAAGCCAGTAAAATAAAGAAGATAATGATAACTCGTTTATTCATCAGCATGCTCAACTTTGCTCCCCCCTTGAAAAAATTCCTTGAGGTTTTACGGTCAAAATAATAACAAGTAAGATAAACGCTATTAAATCTTTATAATCATTTGATATATACGTTGCACCGATACTCTCGGTAAATCCGAGAATATACCCGCCGAGAATCGCCCCGGGAACACTTCCCATCCCGCCAATAATGATAATGACGAATGCTTTTAAAATAACGAGGTGACCCATTGAAGGAAAAACAAGGTTAATCGGTGCTGTCAATGATGAGCCAATAGCAGCAAGAGCGCCGGCAATGAAAAATGTCAACATAGTTACCCGATTGGTATTAATGCCCACTAGTGATGCCCCCTCGCGATTTTGAGCCATTGCAATAATACTTGCACCGATAAATGTTTTTCTTAAAAAGATGGTTAATAAGATCATCACCGTTACCGCTGTGATAACAATGATTAGCCGTTGTAAAGTGACTGTGAGACCAAATACATTTATGACATTATCAAAGGGAGTGGACATTTGCCGATAGTCTGCTCCCCATAACATTTGTGCGAAAGCTTCAAGAAATAACAGCATTCCGATTGCCGCAACTTTGTGCTGAATTGGGGGTGATTCCCTTAACGGGTGAAAAACAAGACGATCCATTAACACACTGAGTATCCCCACAACCAAAAGGGAAATAAAAATTGCCAAAACATAATGAATACCTAAATAGGTCATCGCAGAAAGTGTAATGTAGCCACCCATCATATATAAGGCACCATGGGCAAAATTTGGAATGTGTAAAATCCCGTATACTAAAGTTAAGCCAAGTGCTACAAGACTGTAAATACTTCCGATTGTTAAACCGTTAAACAACTGTTGAATAAAAATTTCCAGTGCAACCTCCCCCTTTTTGTACAATTTTTATAAATATTCAGTTATTTGTAGCCGCATTTATTCTTTTTTTATAAACTCTGATATCCATCTATCCTTTCAATCGCTCCTAATCAACTGTATTTTTTCAACTCTTCTCTGGCAATGGTACGGCGATGGACTTCATCCGGTCCGTCAGCAAGTCTGAGTGTCCGGATATTGGCATACATTGCAGCAAGTGGTGTATCCTGGCTGACACCGGCTGCTCCGAAAGCTTGAATGGCTCGGTCGATCACTTTTAATGCCATATTTGGGGCAACTACTTTAATCATGGCAATTTCTGCTTTAGCTGCTTTATTGCCAACCGTATCCATCATGTATGCTGCTTTTAAAGTCAACAATCTTGCTTGCTCAATTTCCATTCTTGCGTTGGCAATCCATTCTTGTATCACGCCTTGGTCCGCCAATTTTTTTCCAAATGTTTCCCGTTCCCTGACACGTTTGACCATGAGTTCCAACGCTCTTTCCGCGGCACCGATCGTCCGCATACAATGATGAATTCTCCCCGGTCCAAGCCGTCCTTGAGCAATTTCAAATCCTCTTCCTTCACCTAATAATATATTCGTTGCGGGAACGCGAACGTTTTTAAATTCAATTTCCGCATGACCATGTGGGGCGTGGTCATAGCCAAAAACAGTTAACACTCGCTTGACGGTAACTCCGGGTGTATCCAGCGGGACGAGAATCATCGACTGCTGTTTATGTTTCGGCGCAGTTGGGTCACTTTTCCCCATAACGATGGCGATTTTGCACCTTGGGTCACCTGCACCGGATGACCACCATTTCGTTCCGTTAATAACATAATGGTCCCCATTGCGTACAATACTTGCTTGGATATTTGTCGCATCGGATGAAGCAACATCCGGTTCGGTCATGGAAAAACAAGAACGGATTTCCCCATTTAAAAGTGGTTTTAGCCATTGTTCCTGCTGTGCTTCTGTTCCGTATCGGACAAGCACTTCCATATTACCGGTATCCGGTGCCGAGCAATTGAATACTTCCGGTGCAATTGGCGACCTTCCCATAATTTCACAGAGTGGAGCATATTCAAGATTTGATAATCCGGCTCCATACTTACTATCCGGTAAAAATAAATTCCATAATTCTCGTTCTTTCGCTTTTTGCTTCAATTCCTCCATTATCGGTGGAACAGTCGCAAAACGGTCATATTCATTTAATTGCTCTTCATAAACTTTTTCATTTGGATAAATAAATTCATCCATAAATTCTGTTAATCTTTTCTGAAATTCTTGTACTCTCTCGGAATACATAAAATCCACCTGACTCACCTCCGCTTTCATTTCAATCGTATTTGGAAGAAAGCCGGACGTTGGAACCTTTTATCCGGCTCTTCATACGAAAATCAAACGACAATTTTTAAGCTTGCCTATTTGCCGATCGTTTCAACAGAAATCATACTGCATCATATAGCCTAAAATGAACGCTTCCCTTGACAACCTCTTGGCCATTTTCTTTAACAGCTTTAACATTGAAAAACAGATCATTTCCGCTCGTTTCTGCTAACTCCGCTTTTAATGTCAATACATCATCAAGAAAAACCATTCCTGCAAAGCGAACTTTATATTCCTTGATAAAACCTTTTTCTAAAAAAGGTGTGAATAGTTTGCCTAAGTTTCCCATCGTCCACATACCATGTGCAATGATACCCGGTAACCCTGCTTTTTTTGCTTCCTCATCAATCGTATGAATCGGGTTGAAGTCACCGGAAGCTCCGGCATATTTAATTAAATCCAGTCTTGATACCGGGGCTAATGTCACTTTCAAGGTTTCTCCGGGTTTAAATTCTGTCATTGTTTTCACACATTTATCCCCTTTCGTACGGCTTCTGTAATAATAACATTTTGAATTTCAGTAAAAATGATATTACCTTTTGCATCTTCACCCACTCGTTTGATGACCACAAAACCCATGTCGCCACTTTTTCCTTTTTTTTCATAATAGTCCTGAATAATTGTATAACAATATACCTCTTCACCGACAAGGAGCGGACGTTCATATTGATACGTTTCTTCGCCATGAATTAACCCTTTCACCGGAAGTTCGACTCCTTCCAATACGCCATAGTCGAATACCCTCGGAAATGTGGGCGGTGCAATATTCACACCATACTTTGACTTTTCCCTGTATGTTTCATCGACAAAAATTGGATGCAAATCGCCAATTGATTCAGCAAACCGTTTCACGAGTAATCGGTCAACGGTATTTTTTACTTTGTTTGATGTCTTGCCAATCCATTCTTTTGACATTCTTTTCCCTCCTTAAGCTCTTGGTCCGCCGGCAACATACAGGACTTGCCCGTTTACGAAAGATGATTTTTCATCGGCAAAAAACGCGACAGCATTGGCAATATCTTCCGGTTTCCCGCCTCTTTGGACCGGAATTTCTGCGGCTGCTGCTTTCACAAACTCATCAAACGGTACCCCGATTCGTTCGGCAGTAGCTTTTGTCATTTCTGTTTGAATAAATCCCGGCGCAACTGCATTAGTTGTAATCCCATATTTTCCCAGCTCAATGGCCAATGTTTTTGTAAACCCTTGTAAACCTGCTTTTGCCGTGGCATAGTTGGCTTGACCGCGGTTACCGAGAGCAGATGTGGATGATATATTTATGATTCTCCCATACTTTCTTTCTACCATATATTTTTGTGCCGCCCGTGCCGCATTGAATGACCCTTTCAAATGAACATCCATCACTTGTTGCCAATCGTCGTCCGTCATTTTAAATAGTAAATTGTCACGGATAATCCCGGCATTATTAACAAGAATATCGAGAGACCCGTACTTTTCGACAACTTCTTGCATGGCAGTTTCTACTTCATTGGCGTTGACAACATTAGCTGCCTTTGTATAAACATCGAATCCCGATTGAGCAAATTCACTGGCTGTTTCATTCAATGCTTCCTGATTTATATCAATAATGGCTACTTTAGCACCTTCCTCCAAGAAAAGTTTTGCTATCCCTTTTCCGATGCCGCGGCTGCCTCCTGTAACAAATGCCACTCTTCCTTCAAAACGTTTACTCATATTTTCGACCTCCAATTGAATTTTTTGTTTTCCTGCTATTTTTACCGACTAATCATTGTCTCAAATAAAATCCCCGATATGAACATGACCTTTTAATAGATTCCGAGAAATAATCATACGCTGGATTTCATCCGTACCGTCGTAAATGCGCCATAATCTTGCTTCCCGGTACCAACGTTCAATCGGCAACTCCTTCGTATAGCCCATACCGCCATGAATTTGTAAAACTCGGTCAACTACCCGATTTCCCATATTTGACCCGTATAATTTTGCCATTGAAGCTAAATGGCGGTTATCTTCTCCTTGATCAAGGGTAAAAGCAGCGTTTAACACCAACCATCTGGCCGCTTCAATTTCGACGGCGGAATCGGCAATCATCCATTGAATGGCTTGACGTTCGGCAATCGGCTTTCCGAAAGTGACCCGTTCTTTTGCATAATCAATTGCCATTTGTAATAATCGTTCTGCCGCACCGACTGCCCGGGCACCGACAATCCATCTGGCAAAACCGATCCATTCCAAACCAAGTTTATAGCCACCATGCAATTCTCCCAAAATATTTTCTTCCGGTACGCGGACATTTTCAAAAATTAAACTGGCCGGTCCCCATTCGCCCATTGTGTGAATATATTCCGAGCGCCAGCCCATATCACGGTCGACGATAAAACAGGTAACCCCTTCTCTTCCTGTTTTTGCATGCCTTTCTTTATCGGTAATGGCAATGACCATAACAAAATCGGCTTCGTTCCCACCGGTAATAAATGTTTTTTCCCCGTTTAAAACCCATTCGTCCCCGTCTTTTACCGCAGTCATTTTTATATTTCTTGTGTCACTGCCGGCACCCGGTTCTGTCATGGCAAAACAAGATTTTTTCTCTCCGTTAATTGTCGGGATTAAATATTTCTTTTTTTGTTCCTCGTTACAATAGTAAAGAATATTATCAGCTGAACCGCCGAAACTGAATGGAACAAACGTTTTTGAAATCTCCATGGTAACGATTGCCTGCATCATTTGGCCGAGGTCAGCCCCGCCATATTCACTAGGTGTATTAATTCCCCAAAATCCTGCATTTTTCGCTTTAAGTTGAAGTTCTTTTACTTTTTCTTGCGGCAAGCTTGGTCTTCCTTCCCGCTCATTTCTTAGCACATCATTTTCCAATGGGATTAGTTCTTTTTCGACAAATTTACGAATCGTTTCTTGAACCATTTTTTGTTCTTCCGTAAGACGTAAATGCATAAAAAATCTCTCCTTTATTAAAATTTATGGCGTCTGTAAAAACGATCGCTTTATACTTTTACAGGCTGCTCTTGAAAACTTGTTTTTCTATTTTCCGGCGGCTGTTTCGGTAAGTCTTTAGCATAGTCTGCCGATAAGCTTTTCAGTGCCGATTATTTATGGACTCTAAAGCAACTCAATCATCATCGCCATGCCTTGCCCCCCGCCAACACACAATGTGGCGATACCAAATTGTTGTTGCCGTTTTATCATCTCATAGAGAAGGGTCGTTAGGATTCTGGCACCGGTTGCCCCGACCGGATGTCCCAAGGCAATCGCACCACCGTTTACATTTACCTTTTCATAATCAAGAGATAGTTCACGAATACATGCCAATGCTTGTGAGGCAAAAGCTTCATTCAGTTCAAAAAGATCAATATCTTGAATGGATTTGTTTTGTTTAGCTAACAACCTTTTCACTGCGGGAACCGGTCCAATTCCCATAATTTCAGGAGACACACCGGAAACAGCCCAATCGACAATTTTGGCTAACGGTTTTAACCCTAATTCTTGAGCTTTTTGCCGCTTCATCATGACAAGCGCCGCTGCACCGTCATTCCTACCGCATGCGTTTCCCGCTGTCACAGTCCCGTTTGGTTTAAAAGCCGGTTTTAATGTTGCCAACTTATCCAAGGTTGTCGTGAATCTTGGATGTTCATCTTGAGTGAACTGAAAGGACTCTTTTTTCCGGTTCACTTGTACAGGAATTATTTCTTCTTGGAAGCGCCCTTTCATAATTGCCGCTTTTGCCCGCTTCTGGCTCTCAAGGGCAAAAATATCTTGGTCTTCTCTGGAAATCTTGTATGTTTCCGCCACATTTTCAGCGGTCATCCCCATGCCAAGGTTAGCACCATAAATCTCTGTTGGTTGCTGGCCCGCTTCTGTATTGGAATCTACTAAATAAGGTGTTTCATCGCCAAATCGGGCGCCACGGAGATAAATCGGCGAACGGCTCATACTTTCTGTTCCACCGGCAACGACAATTTCCGCATCCCCGCGAAGAATTTCTTGGACGCCGGATGCAACAGCCTGCATTCCCGAAGCACAAAGACGATTAACTGTAAATGCAGGAGTCGTCTCGGGAAGCCCAGCCCTAAGTGCTGCTACCCTGGCAACATTTGATGATTCGGTTGTTTGACGGACTTCTCCCATAATGACTTCATCTATTTGATCCGGTTGGATACTTGCTCGATTGATTGCTTCCTCAATGACGAGTGCGGCCAGATGTCCGGAGCTGATATTTTTGAGAGAGCCACCAAAAGTACCAATCGGCGTCCTGACAGCGCTTACAATAACAACTTCTTCGTTCCCCATTTACGCCCTCCTTTTTCAGCTGTACTCTTTCATTAACTGTTTTGCAATAATATTTTTCTGTATTTCAGATGTACCTTCATAAATTCTTGTAATCCGGGCATCTCGGTAAAATCGTTCAATCGGATATCCGGCAATATATCCTAATCCGCCATGAATCTGCAACGCTTTATCGGTAACACGGTTGTAAGTTTCCGAACCGTATAGTTTTAACATTACCGCTTCTTTAATGACATTTTTTCCCTCATCCACCATCCAAGCTACACGGTATGTAAAAGATCGCAAAGCTTCTATTTCGACTGCCATTTCAGCAAGCATATGGGCGACTGCTTGATGTTCGATGATTGGTACCCCGAACTGTTTCCGTTCTAAGGCATACGTTGTGGCCATATCCAATAATTTTTGACAACTTCCCAGATTTCTGGCAGCCAGACCGGCACGACCATTCGTCAAGATTTTTAATGCATTTATATACCCTGCCCCTTCTTCGCCAAGCATGTTTTCTACCGGAACTTCACAATCTTCTAAAATAATTTCTGCGGAATGAGACCCGCGTAATCCCATTTTTTGTTCAACCGTGCCGATGTGGAATCCCGAAAAACCTTTTTCAACTATAAATGCGGTTATTACACGAGCACCTTTTCTGCGGTTTGTTACCGCCATGACAGTAAAAATATCTGCTTCCGTTGCATTCGTAATATAATCATTTAAAATATATTTATCTCCCTTTTTTACTGCGATTGTTTGCAAATTAGCGGCATTTGATCCGGCTTCCGGTTCCGTCAGCGCAAAAGCGCCGATTTTTTCACCACTTGCCATTGAAGGCAAATATTTTTCTTTTTGTTGTTCGTTTCCAAATTCGACGAGTCCAACAGTGCCAATCCCTGTATGGGCGCCAATTAAGGTCGTGTAACCGTTATGAGTTTGCCCAATTTCCTCATAGATCGCACATTTACCAACCATCTCGATCCCCAGACCGCCATATTTTTCCGGAATACTTAAACCGAACAGACCTAATTCCTTCGACATCTCAATGATATGTTGTGGAATTTTATCATCAGCTTCAATTTGCTCGGCAACCGCTTCAACCTCTTTTTGGATAAAGTCTCTGACATTTTCTTTCAAGAGTAAAATATCTTCATCCAGTTGAAAATCCACTCCCGTCACTTCCTCATTTGTCAAATTCCTGTCACAATTTTATATTGCAAGTAGTGTGCCAACTTTTAAACGATAACAATATGCATAATCAAGTGAAACTTAAATCAGTGGGTTTTTATCATCACTGATGGTTAGTTGAACCAATTGGACCTTTACGGGCAGTTCATACCCTACCAATCTTCTTTGTAACTCAAAAATCTTGAGGTGAGGGACTTACTGCCCGTTAAGACGGGATAAAATGTAATGCAATTATGAATTATTAAACCATATTCCTATGTTTCTATTTGATTTAATTTTGTATCGAATAATTCATTTTTGAATTAAAAAACACTCGACTTTGACACGAAAGCCAAAGTAAACAGACTGAGAACATGGTTTCACCCTATGATTTAATTTAATTGTCAAAATTGAAAAAAACTGCTCCGGACAATGGGTTGGAACAGTTTTTCAATCCTTCACACTATTCATTTTTTACTTTGATGTTGTATTTCTTCAACTTGCGGACGACGGTTGGCTGACTTGTTTGCAGCGCTCGTGCAATTTCATATGTATTTTGATATTTTTTCGCCGCCTGACGCAACAGCCTCCTCTCAACGTCTTCCACGGCTTCTTTCAATGAAAGTTGAGTTTGTCGTCCAACGATTTCCGAGGAACGGTATTCTTTTGGCAAGTGATCAATTCCGATTTTATCTTGATATACGGTAACCACTAATCGTTCAATCAAATTAGAAAGTTCACGAATATTCCCCGGCCAATCATACACCGTGAGAAAATCAATCAGTTCGTAATCAAATTCCTTATACAACTGATATTTTTGATTATATGTTTTTAAAAACAAATGGATAAGCGGCAATATATCTTCCCGACGTTCACGCAACGGAGGAATATGAATTGGAATCACATTGAGTCGATAATAGAGGTCTTCCCGAAATTCACCCTGTACCACCATCTCATATAAATTTCGATTGGTTGCGGCAATAATATGGACATCAACCTTCTTCGGCTTCGTTCCCCCTACACGTTGGATTTCCCCTTCCTGCAGAACACGTAAAAGTTTTACTTGTAAATTTAACGGTAATTCAGCCACTTCATCAAGGAACAATGTACCGCCATTCGCTAATTCAAACATACCTGGTTTGCCATTCCGATTCGCCCCAGTAAAAGCACCGGCCTCGTAACCAAATAATTCGGATTCAAGTAATTCCGGCGGGATGGCACCACAATTTACTTTAATCAGTTTTCCGGTTTTCACTCGGTCACTATTTTCATAGATAAAATTTGTTAAAACATCCTTTCCGACACCGGTTTCCCCTAAAATTAAGATGGTTGCATCAAAATTAGCAATTCGTTTCGCTGTTTCAAAAATGGCTAACATTTGCTCACTTTGAACAACAATCCCGTATTTTTCCTCATATTCATTTTTTGGTTGCGGGGCCTCCGTCTGGAATTCATGGTCTTTAAGATAATCAATTTGTTCCGCTTGGATTCGATTCAAATCAGTGAGGTCTCTAATATTGGTAACAATCATATCAATATTTCCTTGACTGTCAAGTACCGGAGTTCCTGTTAAAAGCGTAATATTTCCAATATAATTTTTTTGGACAAATGACACCGTTTTCTTTTTCTTCAATGCTTCTTCTGTTACGGAATTTTTTAAAATCCCCCGTCTTACTAAATCCTTTACATTTTTCCCAAGATAATAATGTTTCGGGATCCCGGTAATTCGTTCAATTGCAGCATTTGTCCGAATCGTCACTCCTTCCCGATTTGTCAAATAAATACCGTCATAGGAATGTTCAAAAACAGCTTCCAATTCATACTTATGTCGTTTCAAATCATTCAATGCCTCGAGCAAATCGGTGACACCGCTTGTTTCAATTCCGACTAATAGATTTTCATTTTGCTTGATTTGTTTTTTAATAACTAAATAATCTTTCCCGGTGATTTTTGCCATTAATAAATTAGGGTCTGATTGATTCGGGACCACTTGTAAATAATCGGTTATGTTTTTATCCTTTCCTAATCCTGTTAACAATGATTCAAATGCTTGGTTGTATGAAACGAGTTTGTCATGATCATCCATAATAGCGAATGGGATAGGGAAATGGTTCCACTTTTGCAAAAAAATCACCTGCCTTGATAAAGATTGTTGCCGGGTCTTCGTTATTTGGCGGTCATACATGCTTTTGTACCAACGAAGCTGTCTTATTAAGTGGCACCACCTATATGAGGGGAAGGCTTATTTTAAGAAAAGGACTGTCCCCATCAGAACTTTCCTTAGGACAATCCCTCTTCTCTTGTTCATTGTATGATCTTATAAGGTAACTTTTTCTATCGCTTCTTTCGTTATCTCGCCGTGAGAATTGTGCCACTGTACCTCTCCGCTCTTAATATAAAAGATTTGCGGGGATTCATGTTTAATTGCAAAATGGTCTGCGATATAATTGGACAATGGTCTACTTTCTTGGACCGTTAAATAATATCCGTTGATTTCATTATGTTCTTCCAAATAAGCAGTAAATTGGTCAAATGCACCTCGGCTAATTGGACAAGTTAAACTATGTTTGAATAATAAGAATGAACTTTCTTTTTCCAGAATCGATTTAAATTCACTTTCTTCGTATATTTGTTTGAGAGGCAAATTATTTATCCCCCTTATTTTTTAAAGCTGCCAATTTCTCATCAATTTCATTTGATAATTCCTCAATTGTTTGCTTGGCATCTTCTAATACTTCTATGGCTTCATCACCGGATTTTTTTGTCATTGATTGTACGGCGTCGACTAAGAAGTTTGTTTGCTCTTGAACAGCTTTCGTTAATTTTTCTTTGGCATCATTGGCAAATTCCCGGACATCATTGCCTTTTTGAATCACAATATTCTTGACTTGATCACTTTTATCTAAAGCAAAATTGGCCTTTGATTGAATTTCGCTACGTAAATCTTTTCCGGATTTTGGTGCAAATAATAGAGCTGCGAGCGAACCAATTACACTCCCGATAATCACACCTGTTAAGAAATCCTTTGTCTCCCTTGTTTCCGCTTTTTTGTTTTCTTCCATTTTCATCATCCTCCTACTCTGTTCGATTATCGATGACAATATTTGCTTCCTTATTATGTTTTCTGCGTTCCTTAATTTCAATCCATTTGTCCTTCAGTTCGCCGGCAAGTTTCCCCCAGCTGATAACTTGTGAAATTTTATCCTGATTATCTGCCACTTTTTGAATGACTGTGTTTGAAATACTATTCACTGAATGATTAAATGCCTGAAGGGTGTGTCCGACTTCTTCTACCGCTATGACAACAGAATCTAGTTTTTTTGACTTTTGTTGGATATCAGCCGCCAAATCATTTGTTTTTTTGAGTAAATTTTCTGTTTCCTTTGTTACCCCTTGCAATTGCCCTTCCAAACTTTCTACAGTATGTGAAATATGGTTTAACGTTTGTGTTAATGATTTTAATGTTTGTATAATATAAATGACCAATACAACAAAAGCAACGGCCACTACAGCCACACTTATGTACAAAATCGCTTCCATTATGAAAAACTCCCTTCTATTTCCTCTCTTACCAATCTTTACATTCTATTCTATTACAATTAAAACATTTTTACAAAGAAGAATCGAGCCTATATACTAATTCTTTATTAAATATTTCGTACAGGTATCTGAAAAAGTACCGAAAAGCTCTCCCGTATACAAAAAAAGCCATCCAACAGGTCCTTAACGAGCCAATAATCCGGTCAAACTTCCGGTTAGTGAATCGCAAAACTCCGTCAGACAGCTTTCCAATTTTCTATCACCTTATACGGTTTTATGTTCTTTTTTCAAATAGCGTTCATAGGCTTCTTGATATTTATGAACATCCCCGGCACCCATGAACAAGACAACACTGTTTTCAAAATCAGCTAATTTGGCAACATCTTCTTCTGCTAAAATTTGTGCTCCATCAACCTTGGCTTGTAGATCTTGGATAGATAAATTTCCGTGATTTTCCCGAGCCGATCCAAAAATTTCACAAAGGAACACTTCATCAGCTGCACTTAAACTATTGGCAAAATCATTTAGAAAGGTTTGTGTTCTTGTAAAAGTATGCGGTTGGAAGACGGCAACCAATTTTCTATCCGGATATTTTTGTCTTGCCGAATTTAGTGTTGCCCGGATTTCGGTCGGATGATGGGCATAGTCATCAATTAATATTTGCGAACCAATTCTTTTTTCAGTAAATCTCCTCTTTACGCCATGAAATGTTTTTAACCCTTCACGAATAATCGAAACATCAATATCCTCATAATGACAAATCGTAATAACACTTAATGCATTCAATACATTATGATCGCCAAATAACGGAATGAAGAAGGAAGAATAGAAATTGTTACGAACAAAGACATCAAAAGTTGTTCCTTCCTGTGTCGTTTCAATATTTCGTGCCTGAAAATCATTTTCATCACCGAAGCCATAAAAAAGTACCGGAACTTTCGCTTGAATTTTTTGCAGATGCTCATCATCACCGCAAGCAATAATTCCTTTTTTCACCTGCAATGCGATTTCTTGGAAAGCAGAAAAAACATCCTCTACATTGGCGTAATAATCGGGATGGTCAAAATCTATATTTGTCATAATACAGTAATCGGGAAAGTATGAAAGAAAATGGCGACGATATTCACATGCTTCAAAAACAAAATAAGTGGCGTCCTTAACCCCTTTCCCTGTTCCATCACCAATTAAATAAGATGTTGGTTTTGCCAATTCCATGACATGCGAAAGAAGCCCGGTTGTCGATGTTTTCCCATGAGCACCGGTAACTGCGATACTTGTATAATTTTGAATAAAATCTCCTAAAAAGCGATGATAACGTATGACCGGCAGTCCTAATGCCAACGCTTTTTGAATCTCTTCGTGGGAATCAGGAAATGCATTTCCCGCGATAATTGTCATTCCCGGTTTTATATTGTCTTCTTTAAAAGGATAAATGGGAATTCCTAGTTTTTCCAATGAATCTTGCGTAAAATAATGTTTTTCTACGTCCGATCCTTGGACTTTGAAACCCATATTATGAAGGATTTGTGCAAGGGCACTCATCCCGGATCCTTTAATTCCTACAAAATGGTAAATAGTCATGTTAGAACCTCCAACAATGTCACTATATAATATGCATTATATGTATGAGAGAACTTATTTCGTGTTTCGTACAAATTTCAAAAAGCCATTTTCCAAAAGTTCGTTATTTTTTAAAATGAACCGACCCTTTCGCTCAAGCAAAGACTTTCGCCGGCTTCCAAGCTCGCAAGTAACGTAAAATATTCACGACCGTTGGCGAAAACAGCCTTTCAAAAATTTCCTGTCCCTAATCCAATTAGAATTGTTCACTACATAATGCGCTAAACCGCACTTTATGTATTATAGCATTTTCATTTCAAAAAAACTATCGCTTATCTATATCCTTGCCCGCCAAACCTAAAATTTTCAACAAAAGCCGAGTTTTATAAAATTTTTTTTGAATCGGGTCGGTAGGATTTTTCGATCAGTCGACCCGGTTTCAACAATTTTATTTGCATGATTCCATCTTTATAGAAGCTCCTTCAACTGGTCTAAATCGTTATTTGTCATTAATACATCACGCGGTTTACTACCCTTTGCCTCCGAAATCATGCCTTTTTCTTCCATCAATTCAATAATTCGTGCTGCCCGATTATAGCCGATTCGAAAATGTCTTTGTAAACTTGATGTAGAGATATTTCCTTGTTCTAATGCATATTCACAAGCCTCATAAAGAAGTTCATCATTCTCGGCTAAATCAGATTTTTTAATAAGTTCTTCTTGTTCAAATAAGTAATTCGGTTCACCTTGGGTCCGAACATGGTCAACTACTTTTTCAATTTCTTCATCTGTAATAAAAGCACCTTGAATGCGGACCGGTTTTGCCGTTCCGTTTGCCACAAATAGCATATCGCCTTTTCCAAGCAGACGTTCCGCTCCACTAATGTCAATGATCGTACGGGAATCAATTTGACTCGATACGGAAAAAGCAATCCGTGTCGGTACATTTGCTTTAATCAAACCGGTAATGACATCAACAGAAGGCCGTTGGGTCGCAATCAACAGATGAATACCACATGCACGAGCCTTTTGGGCAATTCTGGCAATCGCTTCTTCGACATCAGCCGGTGCCATCATCATTAAATCAGCTAATTCATCAATAATAATCACAATATATGGTAATTTTTGTTCTTGCATTTCACACTTCTCGTTAAATTTACTAATGTCACGTACACCGGAATGAGCAAACAATTCATATCGTCTTTCCATCTCATCGACCGCCCACTTTAACGCCTGGGTTGCTGCTTTCACATCGGTAATGACGGGACTAATTAAGTGTGGAATGCCGTTATATGGAGACAACTCCACCATTTTTGGATCGATTAATAATAATTTTACTTCTTCAGGTCTGGCCTTATATAAAAGACTGATAATAAATGTGTTAATGCAAACACTTTTTCCGGAACCTGTCGCACCGGCAATTAAACCATGGGGCATTTTTTTAATATCGGTCATAATCGGTTTACCCGTAATGTCGAGACCAAGAGCCGCTGTTAATGGAGAGTTTGCATCAATGAAACTCGGTTGATCGATGATGTCTCGCAGATAAACCGGCCGGCTGATTTTATTCGGTACTTCAATCCCGATTGTGTGTTTACCCGGAATCGGTGCTTCAATTCGAATTTCTTTCGCGGCAAGACTTAGTTTTAAGTCATCCGTCAAGTTGGTAATTTTACTTACCTTCACTCCCATATCAGGGGATAATTCAAAACGAGTTACTGTGGGACCGACAGAAACATCAACGACTTTCGCACCGACATGGAAACTCCGTAACGTATTGTTTAGAATCGCTTTTTGATCCTCAATCCACTCGTCATTGGATTGTTGAAAAGTAAATTTATTTAAAAGATTACGGGACGGGAATTGATAGTCCTGTTCTTCAACTGTATTGGTTTCTGTAGCGGCAGCAGCCATTTGTTGAAAAGCTTGCTGTTGTGCTTTCTTTTTCAAAAATTCCCGGTCTTTTTTCAACATAAGAACATTGAAAGGAAGATGTTTTTTCGTTGTCGGTTTCGTCGCTTGTTCTTGATCGTTTCGTTTACCAGATTGTTTTTCTTTCGCAACATTTTCCTTATGTTCATTCATTGATTTTGCTTTTTGAATTTCTTTTGCCTCTACCTTTTCCATATTGTTATTAGTTGGATGAACCTCCACTGACTCGGTTAATTCCTGGACAGGGACCGAGTCCTTATTCAAGTCATCATCCGGTTCTTTGACAAATTCATCTTCTCGAATGACCGGCTCTTGATTATTTTTTTCGAATTCAAGAGCTTCTTGTTGCTTGGAATCTTGATTTACAGTTGGGTCATCTTGCAAATAGTGCTTCTCTGGTTTATCTGTTTCAATACTCCACTCGGTCAGTTGTATATCTTCCCCGGATTCAGCTGTTTCTGATGACGTTAAAAGGGGGGCTTCAGTCCTCTCCGCTTTCATGAAATCATCGTTAATTTCTTGATTTTTTTCTTGTTCCGGAGTTGTTTCTTCCATTTTTCCGATTGCTTCCTGCGACAACGAAGAAAGATCTTGTGTTTCGGTGTCAAAGTCAGATTGTTTTGATTGGATCATATCCGGAAATGAGGTTGACTTATCACCATTATTTTCCGTCTGTACCTCTATTTTCATTGATAAGGAATTTTCTTTATCTGTTATCTGACTATTTGTGGCAGCCCATTGCTGACTATATTCCGGCTGATCCGGTTTTTCCTTCCTATTGGGAAGTTGATTGATTGTTATTTGTTCTTTTTCTTGACCATCCTCATATAAATTTGAATGATCTCTGCTTTGAACAGTTTCCCTTATCTCATCTTGGTCATCACGGAACTCGTGACCAGACAATTTTTTATTTTCTGCATTTCTCTCAAAAGTGGTCAGTTCAAATTCAATGATGTCATCCTGTTTTTTTCTCCTTTGAAACCCGTAAATAGGTGAAGGAATTTCAGTTGGATGAAATGGTCGCTTTTTATGAATCTTTTCTTGCCGAACCTCATGAACATCATTGCTAATTGCTTCAGATGCTTGATTATTTTGTTTTGAGGTGGGTCCCAATTGCGGTGCAGAGGATGTCTTTTCCTTTTTCTTTTCATACCGGCGAATATCAGCTTCGTGGCGCCGCTGTAAAAGATCACGAATATCGGACATACCTTCTTTCATGTTTGCACGATGATGAATGATATGTTTGCCCTCACCCTTTTCAATTAAAGGCCGATTCGTGGAACTTTTTGGATATTGATATGTTACTTTTGTCTTAAGCTCTTTGCTTTGAACCACATCGTTAGTTGGGCCTAGCCATTCATCCTCATCATCTTGGTAAAAAGAAAACCATTTTTTATACCAATCCATTTCCATCACTCTCTTTCAAAACATACAATAACATTTTACTATAAAATGAAGATGAAAGGGGGTAAAACTAACATGACAATTGAAGCAGTCATTTTACAAGTTGATCATTTTATTTACAATTGCTCAGGAAACAGAAATTCCTCAACTGGGAAAGGGGGGGGTCGCATTAATGTGACTGACGAGATTGAGGTTTGTCGCCAAAAACAGGCATTTCTCACCTTAAAACGGCGACGAGATTCAGGTTCGTCGCCAAAAACAGGCATTTTTCACCTTAAAACGGCGACGAGATTCAGGTTCG
>NZ_JAJCHL010000054.1:0-22079 GCF_020554505.1 Caldibacillus sp. 210928-DFI.2.18 | reverse complement strand
CTCGCAAGCGAAAATGTATTTTCGCTGACTACGGCTTTGCCATCGCCTAAAGGCTGGGCAATCGCCGAGTTTTCTTTATAGAAAAAGAACTTTCGCTTCGGATTCCAAAAAAGGTTTCTACGAGTTCTTGTCCAAATGGCGACGTGATGAGTTACCGGCTTTCTAAGATGCGAAACTCTAGAAAGTATGCATCTTTGACTAAACTACGAAAGCAGTAATTTGCGTTTTTCTCACTACAGCCGGCGAATTGGAATAATAAAAATTTTCCCTCATATAATTGTATCATTGCGCTATTTTGTAAAGCGACATACAGAGAAATTGGTAAACAAGACACGAATTAAAATGACTTTCATACAATGAACATTGTTTTGGTTTGTCGCTGCAATTCCACGACAACAGAGAGTAGGCAACAGGGGGAGAGCGAAAATGAAAGGCAGAAGAAAATTATTTTTCCGTATTATTTTATTAGGATTTATCCTATTATGTATAGGGGCATGTTCATCGGAAAGTGAGAAAAAAAGCCAAGTTGACGACGAGAAAAAGGAAACAAAACAAGTAGAAGATAAGAAATCGAAAAAAGAAAAGGGAATACCGACCGATGAGGAATTAATTGCGGTGTTAGATAAAAACTTAGAAACGATGCAGGCGGGAGATATAGAAGGATATATGAGTACCATCCATGATGAATCACCCAGTTTTGAATCGACAAAGCAACTAATTGAGCAATTTGCTTCCCAATATACATTCGATATTGAAATTTCCGATGTCGAAGTCGTAGAAAAGTCGGTTGATGAAGCAAAAGTCGCTTTTACACAAAGAACGATGAAAGTAAAGGGTCCGGAGTATAAAAACAATGAAGTAAAAGGATACCATATTTTGAAACCGTATAAAGGAAAATGGAAAATTTACGAATCGGCCCAGTCATCCGTTCAGTATTTAGACGAAAACGGTAATCCGGTGGAAGATACAAGTGGGGTAACCGGACCGGACGTTCCCGCTTTTAACCCGGGTACGGGCGATTATGTTTATTTTTCGGAAATAGAAAAGTTGAATTTTACGATTGATGAGCGAAACTGGAAGCTCGACTATTATGATGAGGATACCAATAATGGAATGGCTATTGCCGAGTTTGTTTTGGAAAATGAAACAGTTGAAAATTGGTCGGAACTTTACACCATTCATTATTATGAGGATGGAAAATTGTACTCGACACCAGAAAGTTTTATCAGTAATATGGATGCTGCCATTCGTGAAGAAGTAACCGGACAAATTGACTTTCAAAGTTATGATGTGACGGCAGAAGAAGGATTTTATGAATTTTATATTCATGACGATCAGATTGAACAGAATCAACATGAAGTGGCAAGGCTGTTTTATGCAGGTGATGATATGTTTCTTGTTCGCTATACACGTATAGGCGAGCCGATGGATGACGCAACCAAAATGAAATGGGTCACGAGTTTGAAGCAAGTGACGGCAGGTCAATAATTGCGTACTGGTAGGATATACGAACTGGCGTAATTCTATTTTAGGGGCGAATTCCTTCATCTGCAAAAATGTATAGAGGGAGCATAAAAAAATCGAAAAAATGGCGGCCGAAACCATGCCGCCATTTTTTCATGCTACCATTTTTCAGTTGTCCCATATCGACAATCCGTAAACGTTTGTGGCAATAGAAACCATCTTTATTTTCATACATATGTGTCATGAAGAACAGAATCAATTAAAATCCCAGAACAAAATGTAAAACCCGATAACACATAAATGCTAATATGGCGGAAATTGGTAAAGTGATAAACCATGTTATGATCATTCTTTGGGCTGTGTCCCATTTGACACCGCGGATCCGATGGGCTGAACCGACACCTAAAATGGCTGATGAAATAACATGGGTTGTACTAACCGGTAAATGTAAAAAGGTTGCACCGAAAATTACCGTAGCCCCGGTCAAATCTGCAGCAACACCGTTAACGGGGCGGATTTTCATAATCTTTGAACCAACCGTTTTAATAATTCTCCAACCACCGACAGAAGTGCCTAAACCCATTGCCGTGGCACAAGCAGCTTGTACCCAAAATGGAACATCTCCGCCACTGATGTAATTGCCGGTCATTAACGCCATTGTAATAATACCCATCGTTTTTTGAGCGTCATTTGTCCCATGCGTATAAGACTGAATAGCGGCCGTCAAAATCTGGAAATAGCGAAAATTCCGGTTCGTTTTTGCCAAGTTATAGTTTTTAAAAATTACTTTAAAAAGACTGTAGACAAGATAACCGACAGCAAAAGCGATAATCGGTGAAAAAATAAGTGCTTCAATAATGTTGATAAATCCGTGATAGTTAAGAACGCCAAAGTCGGCACTGGCAATGGCGGCTCCGGCAACAGAACCTATTAATGCATGGGAGGAACTGCTCGGGATGCCAAAATACCAAGTAATTAAATTCCATGTAATTGCAGCAATCAACGCTGCTAAAATGACAAGGGTTCCATTCGGTAATGAAAAAGGGTCAACAATATCTTTTGTGATTGTCTTTGCAACTCCGGTAAATGTCATCGCACCAAGAAAATTCATAATGGCAGCCAAAGCAATTGCATGTCTCGGTTTCAAAGCCTTCGTTGAGACACTTGTCGCAATGGAATTTGCCGTATCATGAAAACCATTGATAAAGTCAAAGGCCAGTGCAAAAATGACAATTAGTGTAATAATCAGAAAATTTCCTTCCATCTATGTAATTCCTTCTCTTTCAGTTTTATCTAAGGCTCTTCTCTAAGATTGCTACTTTTTGCATGAAAAGTGGTCTTTAATAAAGCAATTGGTGGTTTGCCAATTGCTTCTATTCTGGCTTCTAACCTCAGGGAACGATGACAAGTTTTGTCTATCTGCATCTGTATCCAATCGTAACAAAGATTAGGAAAATAGCCTTATTCAAGTATGTTATTTCCTTTTCAAATCGTCTCTTTTCCTTTTACGCATTTTTCATAACAACGGTTTCTAATGTATTTGCGACAGATTGACAATAATCGGCAATATTTTCTAATGTTTCATAAACTTCTTTATATTGCATGATTTTAATCGGGTTTTCTTCTGTTGCAAAAAGTTCTTTTATCGCAATTCGTAATAAATGATCACAATTTGATTCATATTCTTTAATTTTCACAGCATGCTCGTGAATGTCACCATATTTTTTATTGGCAAGTAATTCCGTACAATGATCCATTTCGATTGTCATATTTTTTATCGCCGTGACAAATGATTTCATATGATCAGTCGGATGAATAATGGAATACATTTCGAATAAAGCAGCACATTCCTCCAACCCATCGATGACATCATCTAAGGTTATCGTTAACATCATGATGTCCTCTCGCTCAATCGGTGTGATAAACGCACTGTTTAATTCTTTTGTAGTTCTATGTACAAGTGAATCTCCCTTCGCTTCGTGTTCTTTCACTGTATCATAAAAAATTTTCAGATCCCGCACATTATTGATTTTAAAATCATAAAAAAAAGTGGCCGCTTCCTTAATATTACTTGATATATCTGTTAATAATAACGCGAACTTGTCTTTCTTTTTTGCCATCTAAATGCCTCCAAATCCCAAGGTTGATATAAAAGCACGATTTTAGTATAGCTTATTGTTTCACATTTTTCCAGAACCTTCGAAGCTGAAAATGTTTTTTTATCTTATGAAAGTAAAATTTTTGTTATACAAATGAAAAATAATAACCATAAATAATATAGTAGAATAACTCTAGTTAAGATTTTAATGTAGAAAAGGTGTTTGAATGAAAGTTTACAGTATTCTTTTGTTCTGTGCTGCTATATTACTGCTTATGCCCGGTCGCCATGTATTTGCCCAAGAAGAGTTGCAACTAATGAGTGAATCCGCTGTACTAATGGATGCAAAATCCGGACAAATATTATATGGAAAAAACGAAACGGAAAGAATGAATCCCGCCAGCATTACGAAAATTGCCACAGCGATTTATGCGATCGAACATAGTAATCTTGATGAGCAAGTAACCGTTAGTGAGCAGGCAACAATGGTAGAAGGGACTAGGGTTTACTTGGAAGCAGGCGAAGTAGTCTCAATGGAAAAACTATTAACGGGTATGCTTATGAACTCAGGTAATGACGCAGCAGTTGCCATCGCTGAACATATTGACGGTTCTGTAGCTCAGTTTTCGAAAAATATTAATAAATATTTGACGAATAAAATTGGAGTTACCAATACCCATTTTGAAAACCCCAATGGTCTATACAATGAAAATCACTATACAACCGCAGCAGATATGGCAAAAATTACCAAATATGCACTAGCAAATGATACATTCCGAAAGATTTTTGGAATGAAAGAGTATCATTGGGATGGACAATCTTGGGATACCACATTGTTAACACATCATCGATTGTTAAAAGGGGAATTTCCCTATGAAACAGCAACAGTTACCGGCGGGAAAAATGGTTTTATCAATGAGGCAGGATTTACTCTTGTAACAACGGCCGAAAAGGATAATCTTGAACTGATTGCCGTTACCATGAAAACAAATTTCAAAGATGCACCTTATTCGGACACAATTCAATTGCTGGATTATGGATTCACAAATTTTACATCGGAAATGATTCCAAAAGGGACGATATTTACTGAAGACGGGATGAAATATATGGTGGAGGAAGATCTTTATTTTACGGCTAAAAATGGACAAGATTATAAGCAAACGGTCGATTCGCACGGTGTTTTGCACATAGAAGACAATAATACGGATCAACTGACCGTTTCAGTTCCATTACGTCCAATGAAGGCACCGGAACCGGCAAATAAAGATGATCAAGGAATATTTGCACCCGTAATGGACCATTTCCTTCATTACTTATCGGCTGTTCTCATCCCTACTACAGGTATCACTTATTTATTCCACTTTTAACCCGAGGAGCATGACCTGTATCGAAAGCATAAGCGGTAAATAAAAGTCTCTCAACGCAAGATTTAAGTGACGAGTGAGAGAGGGGCAACCCGGGATACGCCCGACTTCTTCAACAAAAGTTTAAATCAAAACCGTTTCATTGGATGAATTTGTGTATGAAAGGACTGAAATCACATGAATGGAAATGAATGTTGATTTTGGTCCTTTTCTTATAGATATGAAAAAGAGAGAAGATGTATGGGATGTATAAATGAATGGCAAAGTATATAATATTTATAAGTTTTCGGGAAGAATTTGTAATGAATTTAAAACCAGGGGTGTTAAACAATGCAGGAAAATCATGAGAAAGCAAAGGAACAGGCAAGGGTCAATCATGTTCTTGAAGTCATCGAAAAGAAATTGCGTACACTTGAAGAAAAAACCGGGGGCCTGAAACAAGACATTGTCTCGCTCCGAAAAACATTTTGGGAAGATGTAACAGTGAACCTCGATGAACCGGATGATGTAATAGAAACCCATACAAGTTTACGGCAACAGGCAGAACTTCTATCGGAGCGGGAACGAAGCCATAGGCAATTTTTTAAACAGCATAAAAATCTTGAACGATTGAAGGCATCCCCTTATTTCGGACGGATTGATTTTTTAGAAGATGGCGAGGACAAAAGTGAAAAAATATATATCGGCCTTTTTTCCCTGATGGATGAGAATGATGAAGAGTTTCTAATCTATGATTGGCGAGCCCCGATTTCCAGTATGTACTATGATTTTGCCCCTGGACCTTCGCATTACAAAACAATGGACGGAGACATTACGGGAAATATTGAATTAAAGCGACAGTATATAATCCGTCAAGGGGAAATTAAAGGGATGTTTGACACCGGTATAACAATCGGTGATGAGGTTTTACAGGCAGTGTTGAGCGATCAAGCAGACACACAAATGAAATCGATTGTTGCAACGATTCAAAAGGAGCAAAATGAAATTATTCGGAACGATCGAAAAAAATATTTAGTTGTTCTGGGAGCGGCCGGGAGCGGGAAGACATCCGCCGCCCTTCAAAGAGTAGCCTATCTTCTTTACAAGTATCGGGAAATTTTGCGTGCCGATAATATCTTGCTGTTCTCACCCAATCAGCTATTCAGCAGCTATGTCGCTACGGTTTTACCCGAACTCGGAGAAGATAACATGGATCAAAGTACATTTTATCAGTATTTACAACATCGCCTTAAAGATTATGAGGTTGAGAACCCATATGAACAACTGGAATATATATTGAGCGGGAAACGGGATGAAAATTATTGGGTAAGAAAAAAGGCCATCCGCTTTAAGGCTAGTTTATCATTTAAACAGCTGATCGATGCTTATGTGCACAACTTGCAAAGCGATGGCATGATGTTTAAAAATATTTCTTTTCGCGGCGAAGTGTTTATTTCCAAACAAGAAATTAAAGAGTACTTTTATTCATTGGGTAAACAAATTTCAATTCCAAATCGGATTCAGCTGTTAAAAGATTGGTTGCTTATAAAGATGGATGAAAAGGAAAAGGAAGAGAAGGGGAAAGAATGGGTACTCAAAGAAAGTGAATTGCTTGACCGGGAAGATTATTTGAAAGTATACAGGAAATTGCAAAAAGAGCAACGCTTTACCGAAAATACATTCAATGATTTTGAACGTGAGGAAAACATGCTGGCTGATTGGATTATAAAACGAAAGCTGGCACCGTTACGGAAAAAAATTAATGAGTTGGCCTTTGTCGATGTCAGGGGCCTTTACATCGATTTATTTACCTGGGCAAGGAAAGCTCAGCATTCCGTTCAGTTACCGAATGAATGGGAAAAAATCGGGGAAATGACGGCAAAACAAATAAAGCGACGAATATTGTGCTACGAAGACGCAACACCATATCTGTATTTAAAAGACCGATTGGAAGGAAAACTTATTTATACGAAAGTTCGACATTTGTTCATTGATGAAGCCCAGGACTATTCGCCGTTTGAATTTGCCTTTTTTCGAGAAATTTTCCCAAACAGTAGAATGACGATTTTAGGGGATATCAACCAATCAATTTTTACGTTTGCCCTTGGTGGTCAAAACGGGCTTACCCTTTCCGATGAACTCTTTCCCGATGAGGAATTGGAAAAAATTATTTTGGCGAAGAGCTACCGTTCAACAAAACAAATTGTTGAATTTACAAAGGAAATATTGAATGATGAACAAGAAATTATTCCGTTCAATCGAAACGGGAATTTGCCTCGGTTGACAACTGTCGAAAATAAACAATTATTGCATCAAGCGATTATAAAAACGTTGGGCGACCTTCAAAGTCGGGGCTATGAGACGATAGCCGTTATCTGCAAAACCGCCCGGGAAGCAAAGCAGGCATTTGATGAATTAAGTGGAGAAATGGATTTCCATCTTATTAAAAAGGAAACTCGCTCGTATGAAAAAGGTTTACTTATTATACCAAGTTATTTAGCCAAAGGAATCGAATTCGATGCGGCAATTATTTATAACGCCTCGTCGAATATTTATTCAGATGAAGAAGAACGAAAATTGTTTTACATGGCTTGTACCCGGGCCATGCATGAACTGTTTCTTTTTTCAATTGGAGAATCGAGTCCGTTTTTAAATCAGGTGAATAAGGATAAGTATGTACGAGGCTAAAAAATAAGTTCTCCGGAAATGGCGGATTCTGCTAATTAGACAGCGGAATCCGTTTTACTTTTCTCTTCATAAAAGTAGGCCGGCTTTTTTATCATATCCCCATAAAACTAATAAATTATTAATATTGATATTTTTTTTTAAAAATTAGATTGTATTTTTATACATTGGTTGTTATAATAATTCATACAAAATTTATTAGGAGCTGGTTGGAATGAAAGTTGGTATCGTTGGGGCGAATGGATACAGCGGAGTCGAGTTAATCCGGCTTTTACAACAACATCCCTATGTAACGATTGAAAAAATTGTTTCACATTCCACCCATGGTAAAAATATTTTGGAGTTATATCCGCATTTGTACGGTGTCAATGAGATGATATTGGAAAAATGGAATTTGGATGAGCTCATCAACTTAGATCTTGTTTTTTTTGCGACACCATCCGGGGTTTCAAAAGATATCATTCCGCCGCTTTTGGATAAAGGAGTTACTTGTATCGATCTTTCAGGTGACTTTCGGTTAAAAAACGCCGGCGATTATGAAACCTGGTATAAAAAGACATCCGCACCGACAGCATATTTGCAAAAAGCGACCTATGGGTTATCAGAAGTTTATCGGGATAAGATTAAACAAGCCAAACTGGTCGCCAATCCGGGATGTTTTCCAACGGCAACATTACTGGGGTTATTTCCGGCATTAAAGAAACAAATCATTCATGCCAATACCATTCAAGTTGATGCTAAAACAGGCGTTTCCGGTGCAGGAAGGAATGCAAATTTGACCAATTTGTTTACGGAAATCAATGAAAACATAAGAGCCTATAAAATTGGAGAACATCAACATATACCGGAAATTGAACAAGTAATCAGTGATATATACGGAGAACAAGTACCAATTACATTCATTACACATTTAATCCCTATCAATCGGGGAATCATGTGTACGATCTATGCCGACTTAGTTGAACAAGTTACGACTGAAGAAGTCCATCATTTATACAAAGATATGTATAAAGATGAAATGTTTATTCGGATTCGTCCAATTGGCGAATGGCCGACGACAAAAGAAGTAATGGGAAGTAATTTTTGCGATATCGGTGTTATGGTAAACAGGCGAACGAATAAACTGATTATAATATCGGTAATTGATAATCTCGTAAAAGGTGCGGCAGGTCAGGCGATGCAAAACATGAATATTATTAATGGGTGGGAAGAACATATCGGGCTCAATAATTCCCCACTATATCCATAATTGGAGGTCACACAATGGGCATTAATCAAAAAGAAATTTTACAAGAAATAAAGATTTTAGATGGCGGTCATATTTGTACACCAAAAGGGTTTTTCGCCGGCGGTTTACATTGTGGACTAAAGCGGAAAAAGCATGACTTGGGCTGGTTATATTCAATTGTACCGGCAAATGCAGCGGCGGTTTATACAACCAATCTCATCCAAGCTGCCCCGATCCATGTCACTCGCGAAAGTATCAAGGTAGACAAGCAAATTCAAGGGGTGATTGTGAACTCGGGAAATGCCAATGCATGTACCGGGGAAGAAGGATACCGTCATGCACTGTTAATGCGCCATTATTTTGCAAAAAAAATGAATATGAAAGAAGAACATGTTGCGGTCAGTTCTACTGGAGTAATCGGTGAGCAGCTTCCGATTAATAAAGTACTTGATGGGATCAATATGATCGGAAAGGTTGAAGAATCTGTCGCAAATTTTGAAAAAGCAATTTTAACCACGGACACAACGCAAAAGCATGCGTGTGTTCAACTTGAAATCGATGGAAAAATGATTACGATTGGCGGTGCAGCCAAAGGTTCCGGGATGATTCACCCAAATATGGCCACGATGCTCGCCTTTATTACAACTGATGCCAATGTCGAGCAAGAAGCATTACAGTCTGCGCTGAAAACAGTGGTTGATGAAACATTTAATATGATTACGGTTGATGGCGATACAAGTACGAATGATATGGTCCTATTACTGGCGAACGGATTGGCGGATAATACGAAGCTCACACCGGACAGTCCGGATTGGCTCCACTTTATTCAAGGGTTAGAAACGGTATGTCAATTACTTGCCAAAGAAATTGCAAAAGATGGAGAAGGGGCAACAAAATTAATTGAAGCAAAGGTAATCGGAGCGGCCGGTGAAGAAGACGCCAAAAAGCTGGCCAAATCTGTGATTGGTTCAAATCTTGTGAAATCGGCGGTTTTTGGAACAGATCCGAACTGGGGAAGAATTGTCTGTGCGCTTGGTTATAGCGGTGTCGATTTTGACACAGAAAATATTAGTGTTTATATCGGTCCATATCAACTATTTGCCAACGGGTTACCTGCTTTGTTTGATGAGTCTGAGGTAAAAACGTATATGGAAGAAAATAACGAGATTCAAATATTGGTAGAATTGCATGAAGGAGAAAGCAGTGCCATTGCGTGGGGATGCGATTTAACCTACGATTATGTAAAAATTAATGCTTCCTATCGAACTTAGTTGACGGAAAAGCCAATTCAAATGGTATTTCAGAATTGCATCCAGTCAAACCTAGTCGGTGGCCAGAGTCAAGTTAACAACAATGCGCTTAAGCATTCCTTTCTCGTCGGACTTGGGTTGGCGGAAAAATCAAGTTAACAACAATGCGCGTAAAAAATTCTTTCTTTTCGAACTTGTGGGGTGAGGCTAAAGTAATGGGTTATGTTGTCATTAAATGTGGCGGAAGTATTATGGATGGACTTCATCCGAGTTTTTATGAAAATATTGTCATGATGATGGAAGAATACGATGTTAAGCCGGTCATTGTCCATGGCGGCGGTCCGGAAATATCCAAGATGTTGGATCAATTAAAGATAGAAACCCGGTTTATCGAAGGTATGCGGGTCACAACGAACGAGGTATTGGATGTTGTGGAAATGGTTTTATCCGGGACGATGAATAAAACCATTGTCCGGAATTTAATGACGTGTGGCGGCCGTTCAATCGGATTAAGCGGTGTCGATGGAATGTTGCTCGAAGCCGGACCGATTCATCAAGAAAATCAGCTGGGATTTGTCGGCAGAGTCCATTCGGTAAATACAAAGATCATTGAAAGGTTGTTGAATGAAAAATTAATTCCGGTTATCTCACCTGTTGCCACCGATAAACATGGCGGACGCTGGAACGTGAATGCAGACCTGGCCGCGGCTGCTATCGCCAAAGCGTTACAAGCACCGTTATGTCTTGTGACAAACGTACCCGGTATTTTAAAAAATGGAAAAGTTCTTTCAAATCTTTCCCATCTCGAGGTTCAACAATTGCTTGACGATGGCACGATTACCGGTGGCATGATTCCAAAAGTGAAGGCGGCCTTGGATTGTTTACATGAAGGAATCCGGGAAGTTGTCATTTTAGACGGGACGGAAGAAAATGCTTTAAAAAGATTTATAGGCAAGGAAAAAATTGGTACGTCGATAAATTTAGAGCTAACTTATGCAAAATAATGGGGCAGGTAACTCGCTTGCCATACGCTAGAGGGTGAAAAAATGCAGGCAGTAAAAGAATCTTACTTAATGAACACATATAGTCATTTTCCGGTCAAAATTGTCAAAGGGAAAGGCTGCTATGTTTGGGATGATGAAGGGAATAAATATTTAGATTTTACTTCCGGGATTGCTACATGCAATTTGGGTCATGTACCGGAACCGGTTAAGCAAGCATTAATCGAACAATTGGATAATCTTTGGCATTGTTCTAACTTGTATCATATCCCTTCACAGGAAATATTGGCATCTTTACTCGTCGAAAACAGCTGCTTTGATCAAGTTTTTTTCTGCAACAGTGGGGCTGAAGCAAATGAAGCAGCGATTAAACTGGCACGAATGTATGCAAATCAACATAAAAAATCAGCAGATATTGTTACATTCACCCAATCATTTCATGGACGAACCTTGGCCACATTAACAGCAACCGGTCAGGAAAAAATTCAACACGGTTTTGCGCCACTGGTCCCAGGGTTTACTTATTTGCCGTATAACGATATGGCATCGCTGGAGCAACTCAGAAAGCTCAAACCGGCAGCGGTACTGTTAGAGTTCGTTCAAGGAGAAGGCGGGGTTATCCCGGCAGATAAGGATTGGCTTCGTGAAGTTGCGAAGATATGCCATTCGGAAAATATTTTATTAATAGCCGATGAAGTCCAAACCGGGATGGGGCGAACCGGGGAGTTGTTTGCCTATGAACATTATGGTATTGAGCCGGACGTGATGACCTTGGCGAAAGGATTAGGTTCAGGCTTTCCAATCGGTGCCATGTTGGCGAAAAAAGAAGTGGCTGAATACTTTAAACCGGGAACCCACGGCAGTACATTCGGCGGCAATCCGCTGGCAACAACTGCCGGTATTGCAACGGTAAAACAGTTTCTTGAAACGGATTTACTCATTTCTGCACAAAACCAAATGGAAGTTTTAAAAGATAAATTGCTCGAATTACAAAGTGAATTTCCTTGGATAAAAACTGTTCGCGGTGTAGGGTTTTTACTTGGACTGGAAATCGATGGGGAAGCAGATAAGGTAGTCAAACTCGCGATTAAAGAGAAGACTCTTATTTTAACAGCAGGTCCGCGAGTCATCCGAATTTTGCCACCTTTAATTGCGACAGAAGCAGAGATCGACCTGTTTATAGCGCGATTAAAAACGGTACTTGCCGCATATGAGCATGAATCCAGTAAAATTTCTGGTGCCAAATGAAGGGAAGAAATGGGGGAAAACATGTGACAACAGGCTATGTCATATTAGAAACCGGTGAAATTTTTCCCGGAACATTGATCGGAAATAGAAAAAATCAAACCGGTGAAATTGTCTTTAATACAAGTATGACCGGTTATCAAGAAATCATCACCGATCCATCTTACGCCGGTCAAATCATTGTATTTTCGTATCCGTTAATCGGTAACTACGGTATGAATCATTTATTTACAGAAAGTGACAAACCACATGTGCGCGGAATTGTCACCGGTGAAATTTGCGGTTCACCAAGCCATTATCAATTGGCAGAGTCAGCAACCACACTCTTGGAAAAATACGGCATTCCATGTTTAACCGATGTTGATACACGGGCACTCGTGAAAACGATTCGGAAAAAAGGAACCGTGAAAGCAATTATTTCGGATCGACCGGATGTGAAACCTGTAAGTTCGGATGAGAAACAACTAGTCAAGCAAGTGACAACGAAAGAATTGCTGTTTTACGATAACGAAGGCCCGCATGTCGTTTTAGTCGACTTTGGTTATAAAAAATCAATATTAGCCTATCTTCAGCAAATAGGTTGTAAAGTAACGGTTGTTCCATTCGACTATTCGTTTGAAAAAATTCGTTCACTGGATCCGGATGGAATTGTGTTAAGTAATGGTCCGGGCAACCCAATCGACTTAGCCGATCATTTGGATAAAATTCATATGTTAACGCAATGTTATCCAACTTTGGGGATTTGTTTAGGCCATCAATTGATTGCTCTTGCTTATGGAGCCAAAACCGAAAAATTGCCTTTTGGTCATCGCGGGGCCAATCATCCGGTCAAAGATTTACGTACCGGGAAAGTTTTTATCACATCACAAAATCACGGTTACGTTGTTATCGATGGAACTATGAATGAAAATGAATTTACAGTAACTTTTCAACATGTCAATGATCGGACGATTGAAGGTTTTACGCATAAAACATTACCGATTCAAACCGTACAGTTTCATCCGGAAGCACATCCGGGACCACAAGATACGGAATACATTTTTCACAACTTCATCGAATCCATTCAAAAAATAGGGGAAATGAAATATGCCGTTAAATAAAGAGATAAAGAAAGTGCTCATCATCGGATCCGGTCCGATTGTCATCGGTCAGGCAGCAGAATTTGATTATGCCGGTACGCAAGGCTGCCTTGCCTTAAAAGAAGAAGGTGTTGAAGTTGTCCTGTTGAATAATAATCCGGCAACGATTATGACCGATCAAAAAATAGCCGATCGCATTTACATTGAACCGATGACTTTGGACGTTTTGGAAGAAATAATAAAAAAAGAGCAACCGGATGGTGTTATTGGAACATTAGGCGGGCAGACAGGGCTCAACTTAAGCGTGGAACTGGCAGAATCGAAAATTTTAGAGAAGTATGGGGTTCGTCTGTTAGGTACCCCGGTCGAATCGATTCAAAAAGGGGAGGACCGGGAAAAATTTCGTGAATTAATGATTGAAATTGGCGAGCCGATTCCGGAGTCAAAAATTGTTCATACGATTGAAGATGGCCTTGAGTTTGTTCAGAAAATCGGTTTTCCCGTCATTATCCGTCCTGCTTATACTTTAGGTGGAGAAGGCGGCGGTTTTGCCAATAATGAAGCGGAATTATACACCTTATTGAAAAAAGGATTAGCTTTAAGCCCGATTCACCAAGTATTAGTTGAACGCAGCATTAAAGGATGGAAAGAGATTGAATATGAAGTCGTTCGCGATGCCAATGATACATGTGTGATTATTTGTAATATGGAAAACATTGATCCGGTCGGTGTTCATACCGGTGATTCCATTGTGGTTGCCCCGAGTCAAACATTATCCGATGAACAATATCAAATTTTGAGGAATGCTTCGGTGAAAGTTATCCGTGCTTTAGGTGTGATCGGTGGCTGTAATATTCAATTTGCCATGGATCCGAACTCGAATCAATATTATATTATTGAAGTCAATCCGCGGTTAAGCCGTTCCAGTGCTTTAGCGTCAAAAGCAACCGGGTATCCGATTGCGAGAATTGCGGCGAAATGTGCTTTAGGCTATTACCTTGATGAAATCCTTAATCCGGTAACCGGGAATACATTTGCATCCTTTGAACCTGCGCTCGACTATGTCGTACTTAAACTGCCACGCTTCCCTTTTGATAAATTTAAGGAAGCCAATCGGACACTTGGTACACAAATGCAGGCAACCGGAGAAGTTATGGCGATCGACCGCAGTTTTGAGGGGGCATTAAATAAGGCGTTACGCTCGTTGGAGTATAAAGTATCCGGGTTGTTTCATCCGGCAGTGTCCGCTATGACAGTGGAAGAATTATCTGAAGCGATGGGTAATGCGAATGACTTACGATTATTCGTGATTGCCGAGGCATTTCGTAAGGGAACGGGGATTGAAGAAATCCACCACTTAACAGCTATTGATCCATGGTTTTTATATAAAATTAAATACTTAGTCGATTATGAGAAAAAATTACATTCATATACACTGGAAACTTTGCCAAAATCTATTTTACAAGAAGCGAAAAAATTGAATTTCAGTGATAAATATCTAGCCATGTTGCTGAATTGTTCGGAACAGAAGATTCGGGAAAAAAGAAAAGCATGGGAACTTATCCCTTCTTATAAATTGGTTGATACATGTGCGGCTGAATTCGATGCCGTAACCCCTTACTACTATTCAACTTGGCACGGAACGGATGAGGTAGAAGTTTCAAACAAGAAAAAAGCACTGATTATCGGCTCCGGACCAATCCGAATCGGTCAGGGAATCGAATTTGATTATACATGTGTCCATGCGGTTATGGCACTGAAAACGCTCGGCTATGAAACAATTGTCGTTAATAATAATCCGGAAACGGTAAGCACTGATTATTCGATTTCCGACAAATTATATTTTGAGCCAATTACGACGGAAGATCTTTTACACATTATCGAAAAAGAACAGGTGGAAGGCGTTTTTGTTCAATTTGGCGGGCAAACTGCTATTAATTTGGCCCAAGAATTGGAACAGGAAGGTGTTCATATTTTTGGAACATCGATTGAAACCATTGATTTATTGGAAGACCGGAAGCAATTTTACAAGTTGCTGGACCGAGTAGATATTCCGCATATAAACGGTGAAATCACCTACTCCGTTGATGAGTTAAAAGCAGCAGCGGAAAAACTTGGTTACCCTGTCCTCGTTCGCCCATCTTATGTGATTGGCGGGCAATCAATGGAAATTATTTACCAAGTGGAAGAATTAGACCATTATATCAAGCTTTTGCAGTATGCCGAAAAACGTTCTTGGCCGCTTTTGGTAGATAAATATTTACCGGGTCTTGAATGTGAACTTGATTGTATTAGTGATGGAGAGAATGTATATATTGCCGGGATTTTTGAACATATTGAACGGGCCGGGGTCCATTCTGGAGACAGTATTAGCATATACCCGTCAATCCACCTTTCAGCGGCACAAAAAGAGATTTTGGTTGATTATACAAACAGAATTTGTACAGAAGCCGGTATCGTTGGAGTAGCCAATATTCAATTTGTGATTTATGAAAATCAAATTTACTGTTTGGAAGTAAATCCGCGGGCTTCCCGGACGGTCCCGATTTTAAGTAAAGTCACCGGCATTCCTATCGTTGAAATGGGTGTACGGGTTCAACTCGGTGAAAAACTTGGCAAAACCGGTTTGGCAACTGAAGTACCGTTCCATACCGTTAAAGCCCCTGTCTTTTCTTTTACGAAATTAAAAAATGTCGATCCGATTATGGGTCCGGAAATGAAGTCAACCGGCGAAGTTCTCGGAATTGGGCAAACACACGAAGAGGCATTGAGAAAAGCGATTGGAAGAACATCGGATAAAAAGGAAGGCCCAGTGACCATTTTTTGCTCGGTAGCTGATCGTAATAAAGAAGAACTAATGAATATTTTACGACAAGTTTGGGACGACAATATGCAAATTTATGCCACAGAAGGAACGGCGAAATTTTTAAATGAATTTGGCATTGCAGCGAAACAGGTGAAGAAGGAATTTTCCGGGTTGGAAGATGTATTCAAGAAAGTTTCATTTACTGCCGCAATCATTTTGCCAACGAAGGCAGGAAACCATGAAACAGTCGGTAAATTTTTGCGGGAACTGGCGATGCGTTATCAAGTTCCTTTATACACGTCATTGGATACATTTCAATCAATCATGGAGTTGTCTCACTTACACGGGGATATTCATGTGAAGGCGATTAATGATTATTTGTATGAAATTGCTTATTAAAGAGGAGAGAAGAAATGTCAAATTACTTGATTGAGAAACCGGGTGAAAAGAAACCGGCGAAAAAGGATTTTTTAACACTCGGGGAATTAACGAGTGAGGAAATACGATTTTTACTAAAAGATGCGGTTTATTTGAAACAATTGCAAAAGTCCGGAAAGCCTCATCCCTTTTTACAAGGAAAAGTACTCGGGATGATTTTCGAGAAATCGTCGACACGTACAAGAGTTTCGTTTGAAGTCGGCATGTATCAATTGGGCGGGCAAGCTTTGTTTTTAAGTTCGAGAGATATTCAATTAGGCAGAGGGGAAACGATCCACGATACGGCCAAAGTTTTATCCCGCTATATTGATGGCATTATGATACGGACTTTTGAGCATGAGAAGGTGGAGGAGCTGGCAAAACATGCAACGATTCCGGTCATTAACGGCTTAACCGATGCACACCATCCTACACAAGTGATGGCCGATTTGCTGACTATCTATGAGCATAAAGGGAAGCTTCAAGGCTTGAAATTATGTTATGTCGGTGACGGGAATAATAATATGTGCCATTCGTTGTTGGAAGGAGCGGCTAAAGTCGGGATGGATATGACAGTAGCATGTCCGGCTGAGTTTGCACCGGATGAAACCATCGTTAATCATGCCAAGGAAACGGCTCAAGAAACCGGATCCGTCATTATTATCGGTGAAGACCCATATGAAATGGTGAAGGATGCAGATGTTGTTGTAACCGATGTATTTGTCAGCATGGGTCAGGAAGCGGAGACAGAAGAGAAGCTAAAGAAATTTTCAGCTTATCAAGTAAATGAATCATTATGCAAATATGCGAAAGAAGATTATATCTTTTTACATTGTTTACCGGCTCATCGCGGTGAAGAAGTGAGTCCGGAAATTATTGACGGCATCCATTCGGTCGTGTTTGACGAGGCAGAAAATCGCCTCCACGTCCAAAAATCCATTTTGAAAAACTATATGTAGGTGGGGTTACGTGTTTGATGTTTACATGGAGATGAGGCAGAAAATTGTCTTCATGTTTAAAATCCATTTTTGGAGCGTTTTACGTATTTGACGAGGTAAAAAACCAGCTTCATGTTCAAAGCTAAAGGTCTGACGAGAGAGAAAACCACCTTCATATTCAAAACAAAATTTTAGAGCTTTTTCGGTTTGACGAGGCAGAAAAACGTCTTTATGTGTAAAAATCATTTTTGAAAAACTTTTTGTAGCATTTTGAATCGTTTTGCGTTAAAATGAATAACAATACAATTTCATTCATCTTTATTCAAGGGGAGAGAAAAAATGGCAAAAGAAAAGATTGTGCTGGCCTATTCAGGCGGTTTAGATACATCCGTTTCGATTAAATGGTTACAAGAAAAATACGGTTATGATGTCATTGCCCTTGCCATTGACGTGGGTGAAGGGAAAGACCTAGATTTTATAAAAGAGAAAGCATTAAAAGTGGGAGCAATCAAAGCCATTACAATTGATGCGAAAGATCTGCTCGCCAATGAATATATTTTGCCAAGCTTAAAGGCAAATGCATTATATGAGGGGAAATATCCGTTGTCTTCCGCTTTAAGCCGCCCGCTCATTTCCAAGCTGCTTGTGGAAGTTGCAGAAACGGAAGGTGCGGTGGCGGTTGCCCACGGATGTACCGGGAAAGGGAACGACCAAGTCCGTTTCGAAGTTTCCATCCAAGCATTGAATCCGAAATTGTCGGTAGTTGCGCCGGTACGTGAATGGGGCATGAACCGTGATCAAGAAATTGCTTATGCCGAGAAACACGGGATCCCGATTCCGGTTGATTTGGATAATCCATTTTCCATTGATGCGAATATTTGGGGCCGTGCATGTGAAGCAGGTGTCCTGGAAAATCCGTGGAATGAAGCACCGGAAGAAGCTTTTGCTTGGACGAATCCGGTTGAAAACACGCCGGATGAGCCGGAATATGTTGAAATTCGTTTTGAAAAAGGCGTTCCGGTTGCATTAAATGGTGTGCCGATGAAACTGGCTGCTTTAATTCAGGAGTTGAATGAAATTGCTGGCAAACATGGGGTAGGGAGAATTGACCATATTGAGAACCGTCTCGTTGGTATCAAATCCCGTGAAGTATATGAAAACCCGGCAGCTCTTGTTTTAATCAATGCGCATAAAGAGATGGAATTTTTAACATTGCCGCGCGAAGTAACCCAATTTAAAACACAAATCGAATCCCAATATGCAAAAATCATTTATGAAGGTCTCTGGTATTCACCATTACGTCCGGCAATTGATGCGTTTATTGAAGAAACCCAAAAATCAGTTACCGGTACGGTTAAGGTGAAGTTATTCAAAGGCAATCATGTTGTTGTTGCCCGTAAATCTCCTGTTAGCCTGTATAATGAGGAACTGGCAACGTATTCGGCCGGCGACTTGTTTGATCATAATGCAGCAGTCGGATTCATTAAATTATGGGGAATGCCGACAAAAGTATATTCCGAGATTCATACGAAGGAAAAAGTATTGAAATAATTGAATGAAATCTATTTAGGGCCCTCGTGTCAACCATGAGGGCTTGTGATTTTAAACCGTGAATGGCTAGTAAAAAAAGCCTAAATCATTTTCTTGCGACAAAGATTGGAGTTTGTGATTTTAGGCTTGAATGGCAATAAAAAAGCCTAAATCATCTTCTTGCGACAAAGATTGAAGTTTGAGATTTTAAACCGTGAATGGCCAGCTAAAAATTAAACATAAACCATTATCTTGTGAGAATCATGAGGGCTTGTGATTTTAACGATACGATTCAGTCATTTGGAGGTCAATAAAATGAGTAAATTGTGGGGCGGACGCTTTACAAAAGAAACCAATCAACTTGTAGAAAAATTTACAGCATCAATCGAGTTTGACCAAAAACTTGCATTAGAAGATATTGAAGGCAGTTTAGCCCATGTTGAAATGCTCGGATCATGCGGAATTATACCGGCTAAAGATGTGGAGCAAATCAAGAAAGGTCTTACATCCATCCGTGAGAAAGTCCTTAATCATGAAGTTTCTTTTTCTGTAGAAGATGAAGATATCCATATGAATATTGAACGGATGTTAATTGAAGAAATTGGACCGGTCGGCGGGAAACTCCATACCGGTCGGAGCCGTAATGACCAAGTAGCAACCGATATGCACTTATACTTGCGGAATCAAACGAAGGAAATAATCGAGCTGATTCGTTTTGTGCAAGAAGCTATCATCAGCCAAGCAAAACAACATGTGGAGACAATTTTACCGGGGTATACCCATCTGCAACGGGCTCAGCCGATCAGTTTTGCTCACCACTTATTGGCTTATTTTTGGATGCTTGAACGAGATAAAGAAAGATTGCAAGATAGCTTGAAGCGGATTAACTGGTCACCATTGGGAGCGGGAGCCTTGGCCGGGACGACATTCCCGATTGACCGCCAATTTTCAGCAAAACAGTTAGGGTTTGAAACCGTCTATCCGAACAGCTTGGATGCGGTTAGTGATCGCGACTTTATTTTAGAATTTTTATCAATCGCATCGATTCTAATGATGCATATTTCTCGTTTGTCGGAAGAATTAGTTTTATGGTCGAGCCAAGAATTTCAATTTGTTGAGTTGGATGACTCTTTCTGTACCGGTTCGAGCATTATGCCACAGAAGAAAAATCCTGATGTTCCTGAATTGTTACGTGGCAAGACCGGACGTGTGTATGGAAATTTGATTGGTTTATTGACTACGTTAAAAGGTTTGCCGCTCGCTTATAATAAAGATTTGCAGGAAGATAAAGAGGGCATGTTTGATACGGTAGAGACATTGGCGGGATCTTTACAGTTATTGGCGCCAATGATTGAAACAATGACTGTAAAAAAAGAAAATATGTATAAAGCTGTCAGCCAGGATTACTCGAATGCAACCGATCTTGCCGACTATTTGGCGGGAAAAGGTATACCATTCCGCGAAGCCCATGAAATCATCGGACGAATTGTGTTATATGCGATTCAACATGATAAATATTTGCTTGATTTAAGTCTTGGTGAATACCGGAATTTTAGTGGTGCTTTTGAAGAGGATATATTTGAAGTGTTGCAACCGAAAAATGTGGTGGCCGCTCGGAACAGTTATGGCGGAACCGGTTTTAGTCAAGTAGAAACTCAATTGAATTTAGCGATAGAGAAACTGGAAAAATAAATTCCCTTGAAAAAGAATCGTACTTATTTTGAAATCGGTTATGAACGGAAAACTGCACATATTATCAAAATCGTTCATGAACGGAAAAATTGCTCATTTTTTCGGATTGGCTATGTTTAAAAGATGCTCGTTTTTTCACAAAGATACTCAAAAATTTTTTAATTTGCCCGTAAATGGGGGAATTCGCAAAAATACAATGTAGGCAAATCCAAAAATGTGAGAGGACTTGCCTATTTTTTTCATATCTTTTAAAGAAGTTGGTATATTTTGGTGAACATTACACAACATAGCATTAGCTTGAAATTAAATGAATGGAGATGTTGTGAATGTTCAATGGACTATCAATTTTACCATCAATGCTATTGGCGGGTTCGTTAGCTTTGGCGAGTGCACCGGTGGAATCTGTACAAAATCAAGGTATGACACCATCAAATATGGAGGAAAGAGTAGCTTCTGAAAACAATCAAAACGAAACCGGGAAATCCGGAACATGGAAAACGGCACCTTCAGAAGCTGAACTTGGTCCAAACGAACAAGTACAGGGGCAACAACCTGAAAATGCAGGAGAAGAACAAAAAAATCAACAGGTCAAGTTAACGGAAGAACAAATTAAAGAACTTGATCAAATGGTGGGCGAGTTGACGGAAAAACGGAAAGAACTTATTGACAAATATGTTGAATTTGGTGTATTTCCAAAAGAGAAAGCAGAGGAAATAAAGTCCCATATTGACGAGCATTACAAAAGAATGAAAGAAGAAAACTTTTTACCCAGCCCGCATAAGCATACGAGAAAAAATGTACCACCGAAAGAGGGTGGACAGTAATAATGGCAGGCTTCAACCATGCGATGAAAACATCCCTCGAAACCTTGGTAATAGCAGGACAGTGATAATGGCAGGCTCTCACTCGGATGAAATCTAGCTGAGAAAATGGGGATAACCCCAAGAAAAAGAAGGACGAGCTGTCTATGGGACAAAACCATCAAAAATTGGAATAGAAATGTCTCATAGAACGGCTGTATGGGACAAAATTAGTTGAAAAATAAGCCAAACTGTCCCATAGGCTTGCCCGACTCGCGGTCTATGGGACAAAACCATCAAAAGTTGGAACAGAACTGTCTCATAGAGCGGCTATATGGGACAAAATTAGTTGAAAAATAAGCCAAACTGTCCCATAGGCTTGTCCGAATTGCTGTCTATGAGACAAAACCATCAAAAATTGGAATAGAAATGTCTCATAGAACGGCTGTATGGGACAAAATTAGTTGAAAAATAAGCCAAACTGTCCCATAGGCTTGCCCGAC
>NZ_JAJCHL010000053.1:0-23428 GCF_020554505.1 Caldibacillus sp. 210928-DFI.2.18 | reverse complement strand
AAGTGGTGACGAGAACGAGTCTCGTCGTCAAAAAATAGAGTTTCCGGCCACAAAATGGTGACGAGAAAGGGGTCTCGTCGCCAAAAAAAGGAGTTTCACGCCACAAAATGGTGACGAGAATAAGTCTCGTCGTCGAAAAAGAGCGTTTTCGGTTTCAAAATGGTGAAGAGAATAAGTCTCGTCGTCAAAATATGGAGTTTTTCGCCTCAAAAAGGTGACGAGAATAGGTCTCGTCGCCAAAAAAAGGAGTTTTTCGGCTTAAAATGGTGACGAGAACGAGTCTCGTCGTCAAAATATGGAGTTTTTCGCCTCAAAAAGGTGACGAGAATAAGTCTCGTCGTCAAAAAATAGAGTTTCCGGCCACAAAATGGTGACGAAAACAAGTCTCGTCGTCAAAAAAGCCTTCATCCATTTTAGAAACCACTCACAATCTAGACCAAACTGTTCACTTCATCAAATCGTTAATTTTCTCGTATACTTGTGCAAGGGCTGACTCATATTTCCCGGTCTTTTTCGGCTGATAATATTTTTTCCCCGCAATTAAATCAGGTAAATATTGTTGTTTTACCCAGCCCGATTCGTAATCATGGGGATATTTATAGTCGATTCCTCGGCCTAGTTTTTTTGCTCCAAGATAATGAGCATCTTTCAAATGGTCTGGAACTTCCCCGCTCCGGCCATTCTCAATATCAGCAATTGCGGCATCAATGGCCATAATGGCTGAATTCGATTTTGGCGATAAACATAGGTCAATGACAGCATTTGCCAGAGGGATTCGCGCTTCCGGAAAACCGATTTTTTCAGCGGTTGTAACGGCGGCAACCGTTCTTGCTGCTGCCTGCGGGTTAGCCAGACCAACATCTTCATAAGCAATCACTAGGAGACGGCGGACGATGCTTGGGAGATCACCAGCAACAATCAATCTACCTAAATAGTGGAGGGCTGCATTGACATCACTGCCACGAATCGATTTTTGAAATCCGGATAAAACGTCATAATGGGCATCGCCATCACGCTCGTGGGAAAAGCCTTTTTTCTGGATACATTCCCCGGCAATCTCCACATTAATGTGAATAATGCCGTCATCACTCGGTTCGGTTGAGAGTACAGCCAATTCCAGACCGTTTAGGGCGCTTCTGAGATCCCCGTTTGTCGCATTTGCTAAAAACTCAAGAGCGTCATCGGTTACTTCAACCTGAAATTTCCCTAATCCCCGTTCACTGTCTGCCAATGCCCGATGCAAAACTTCCTTTATATCTTCCGGTTGTAACGGTTTTAATTCGAAAATTTGACAGCGACTGCGAATTGCCGGATTAATGACATGATATGGATTTCCAGTTGTTGCCCCAATTAAAACAATCATCCCGTTTTCCAAATAGGGGAGTAAAAAGTCTTGTTTTGCTTTATCTAAACGATGGACCTCATCTAATAAAAGAATCACTCTGCCGCTCATTTTTGCCTCTTCAACGACAATTTCCATATCTTTTTTATTATTCGTAACGGCGTTTAACATCCGAAAAGCGTAATCCGTACTTCCGGCAATCGCACTGGCAATGGATGTTTTTCCGACACCGGGCGGACCAAACAGAATCATCGAAGACAATTGTCTTGCCTTCACCATCCGATAAATAATTTTTCCTTTCCCGACAAGATGTTTTTGTCCGGCCACTTCTTCTAAAACTCTGGGACGCATGCGATAAGCTAATGGTTGTGTGTTCATATGTCTTCCCCTCATATCTGGTTATACAACTAATCTAACATAAAGATTTTTTCGGGGAAAGATATAAGAAGCTACTCATGCCGCAATAGAAAATTATTTCGGGCAAAAATTTTTGTCCTTTCATTTAATGAGCGATTTCATCACACGTGCCGCCAATGTAGTTAATAAAAGAAAAATATGTTATAATTTCAAAATGGTCATGAATTAAAAAGGGGACGGGAAATGACAAAGGAAGAACGATTTGTCCAATTTTTTATATTTTTTATCGGTATTATCATTATGGCTTTTGGAATAGCCTTAACGATCAAAGCCAACATTGGGGTGGCATCATGGGATGTCTTGCATATCGGTTTGTATAAACAAATGGGTTTGACAATTGGCACTTGGAATATCATCGTTGGTCTCATCATCTTGTCTATTTCCAGTATTATCATGAAAAAATTACCGCAACCCGGGGCTTATATAAACATGTTGTTAGTCGGTATTTTTATCGATTTATTTTTATTGCTTCCTATTCATTCAAATTGGATCAGTATGAAATTATTTATTTTGTTTGTCGGAATTCTCATCTATGCGATCGGAATGGGAATTTATATATCGGCGAGTTTCGGTACAGGACCACGGGATAGTTTGATGATGGCTTTGCATTTAAAAAAAGGATGGAAAATTCAAAACGTCCGCCTCGTCATGGAAGTATCGGTAGTAATCATCGGCTGGATTCTCGGCGGACCTGTCCATATTGGTACAATTATTATCAGTTTACTCATCGGACATGTTTCCGGTGTAACTATACCTTATTTTTATAAAAAGACGAAGAAAATAATGGAAATGATTCGCTTAAAAAATGAGAAAGAGAAGACAATGGTTATTTAATAATTAGCATCAAAAAAGTTTTACGGAAAATTCAACACAAGCAATAGTGTTATATTTGTTATGACACTATATTTACGTTGATTTTTTAATAAAATCGGCTGTTTGGATTTTACCATTTATATAGGAGTGAGTAATTGAATGAAGATTTCAACAAAAGGCCGTTACGGTTTGACAATTATGATTGAGTTAGCGAAAAAATATGGCGAGGGTCCGGTGGCTTTAAAAACAATTGCGAAAGCGAACAATCTGTCGGAACATTATTTGGAGCAAATCGTCTCTCCGTTAAGGAATGCGAGATTAGTAAAGAGTATCCGAGGAGCATATGGAGGGTATACTTTAGCTAATGAACCAACAGAGATTACCGCCGGAGATGTTATCCGTGTTTTAGAAGGTCCTATTCAGCTTGTCGAAGGTATTGAAGATGAAGAACCGGCTAAAAGAGAATTATGGATCCGTATTAGCGATGCGATTAAAAATGTATTAGATAATACAACATTAGATGACTTGGCAAAACATTCCAAAGATGAATCTAGTAAGGAAGGCTATATGTTTTACATTTAAGGTTAGTCGCATGTATATTAAAGAGGTTGAAAATTATTTAAAGTTATTTTAAAAGCGGGTGTAAAGATGGAAAGATATTATGTCGATCATGCTGCTACTTCACCGCTCCATCCTGACGTGATTGAAGTAATGACCGAAACAATGAAAAATACATTTGGAAATCCTTCAAGTATCCATTCGTTTGGACGAGAAGCCAGGAAGATTATTGATGAAGCAAGAGGCTCCATTGCCGACTCGATTCATGCTGATTTTCAAGAAATTGTTTTTACGAGCGGCGGTACCGAGGCGGATAATTTGGCATTAATGGGTGTCGCCTTTGCAAACCGGGGAAGGGGAAAGCATATCATCACCAGTCAAATAGAACATCATGCCGTCCTCCATACCTGTGAGGCATTGGAAAAGCAGGGTTTTGAGGTTACTTATCTTCCTGTTGACAGTCAAGGCTTTGTTTCTGTTCAAGATGTAAAAGCGGCATTGCGTGATGATACCATTCTCGTTTCCATTATGTTTGCCAATAATGAAGTCGGGACGGTTCAACCGATCAAAGCGATTGGCGACTTATTAGCCGGTCACCCTGCTTACTTCCATACCGATGCCGTTCAAGCGTATGGACTTTTGCCAATTGATGTACGTGAAATGGGCATCGATTTATTGTCAGTTTCCGCACATAAATTAAACGGTCCAAAAGGGATCGGATTTCTATATGCGAAAACGGGTGTCAGATTCATTCCTGCCCTGTATGGTGGTGAGCAAGAACGGAAACGCCGGGCGGGAACTGAAAATGTGCCTGCGATTGCCGGATTTAAAAAAGCGGTCGACATCAGTCAGGCGGAACTAGGGGAAAAAACCGCCTTTTATGAACAATTACGGACAAGCTTTCTTGAAACATTACAAACATCAGGCATTGATTTTAAAATAAACGGGGCAGAAGAAAATCGCCTGCCTCATATTGTTAACATCAGCTTTCCGGGTACAAATGTTGAACAAATGCTTGTCAATCTTGACTTGGAAGGTATTGCAGCATCGAGCGGATCGGCGTGTACAGCCGGATCATTGGAACCAAGTCATGTGTTAAGTGCAATGTATGGGCATCAGGCAGATGAATTAACCAATTCAATCCGATTCAGCTTCGGTTATGGAATAACATTAGGGCAAACAATTACGATTGCCGAAAAAACAGTGAAGGTTGTTAAACGGCTAACCGGAAAATAGAAAGTGATTTGGTGGTGAATAACTTGAAAAAACCCGAAGATACACGCGTCGTTGTCGGGATGAGCGGCGGTGTCGATTCGTCGGTAGCCGCTTATCTTTTGAAACAACAAGGCTACGATGTGATTGGTGTGTTTATGAAAAACTGGGATGATACCGATGAATTTGGTGTTTGTACGGCAACGGAAGATTATGAAGATGTGATTCGTGTTTGTAATCAAATCGGTATTCCTTATTATGCTGTCAATTTTGAAAAGGAATATTGGGATAAAGTGTTTACCTATTTCCTGGATGAATATAAAGCCGGTCGGACACCAAATCCGGATGTCATGTGTAATAAGGAAATCAAATTTAAGGCATTTCTTGAACATGCGTTGAAATTAGGTGCTGATTACTTGGCAACCGGTCACTATGCCCAAGTGAAATTTATTGACGGTGAATACAAAATGTTGCGCGGCAAAGATGCCAACAAGGATCAAACGTATTTCTTGAATCAACTATCACAAGAACAAATTTCCAAAGTGATGTTTCCAATCGGTCACATGGATAAAAAACGAGTTCGGGAAATTGCTAAAGAAGCCGGACTTGCGACAGCAACGAAAAAAGACAGTACCGGGATTTGTTTTATCGGTGAGCGGAACTTCAAAGAATTTTTAAGTAAATACTTACCGGCTCAACCGGGCAGAATGGAAACTTTGACCGGTGAAATGAAAGGTTTTCATGAAGGCCTCATGTATTATACGATCGGTCAGAGACACGGGCTCGGTATTGGCGGTTCCGGTGATCCGTGGTTTGTTGTTGGTAAAGACTTGGAACGAAATGTCCTTTTGGTTGGTCAAGGCTATGATAATGATGCGTTATATTCGGATGCAATCATTGCGACCAATGTAAGTTGGGTCTCTGACAAAGAAAAACCTGCTCAATTTTCATGTACGGCCAAGTTCCGCTACCGCCAACCGGATCATGGTGTTACGGTTACACTTTTAGGGAATAACACAGCAAGAGTTGAATTCGATGAACCGATACGTGCGGTCACACCGGGGCAAGCCGTTGTTTTCTATAACGGTGAAGAATGCCTTGGTGGAGGTACCATCGATCAAATTTTCAAAGACAATGAACGATTAAAGTATGTGGGGTAAAAATCGGAGGATCAGCTAAAATGTTATGCTGGTCCTCTGTCCTTTTTATAATAAATTCTATATAATTATTTTTGGATAGTCCCTTTTGTTTGTTTTATATAATTTGTCAATGAAACCTTTTTCGTTATCATCTTGGGGGAGAAACGAAGGAAATCCCTAATTTGTCGACAAGACCCAATCTTGAAAAAAATCTTTGGACAAAACGTCGATAGGCTCTATGCTCGTTTCTTATAAAAATGCTTATAGTACCATTTTTCAACATATCTTCGGAGGGGGAAACGGAAATGCAACAAGAAGAACGTTATATTAAAGGGCGACCGATCGTCACCATTTTTCACAATGAACAAAATTTATATACCGTTCTTCGGATTCGTGTCGATGAATCAAATGAGGCTGGTGTGAACAAAGATGCGGTTGTCACCGGCTATTTCCCCCGTCTGTATGAAGAGGAAACTTATATTTTTTACGGAAAGTTTTCGGATCATCCAAAATATGGTCCACAATTTCAAGTTGACCATTTTCGAAAAGATCTGCCAAAGACAAAACAAGGTGTTGTTCAATATTTATCAAGTGAACTTTTTAAAGGAATTGGAAAGAAAACGGCTGAAAATATTGTGGACGTTCTGGGTGAAAATGCTATCGAGCGCATCATGAAACAGCCGTCTTTATTGGACACGGTACCGAAATTGGCTGCTGATAAAGCAAAATTGTTACATGAAAAATTAATAGAGTATCAAGGGTTAGAAAATATTATGGTCGGGTTGAATCAATACGGGTTCGGTCCGCAGCTGTCTATGCGAATCTATCAAACATATAAAGAGCATACACTGGAAATCGTCGAAAATAACCCGTATAAACTTGTGGAAGATATTGAAGGAATTGGCTTTGGTCGGGCAGATGAATTAGGCTTTAAACTTGGCATGAAAGGAAATCATCCGGATCGGGTTAAGGCCGGTTGTTTATACACATTAGAAACAGATTGTATTCAAGAAGGTCATTGTTATTTGGAAAAGAAAACTTTCATTCCGACTGTTAAAAAGTTGCTGGAATCTAACCAGCCGGTGGAAATTTTTCCGGAAGAAATTGAGCATGAACTTTTGAAACTGGAGGAAGAAGGAAAGATCGTCATCGATGAGGAACGTGTATTTCTACCTTCCATTTTTTATTCGGAAAAAGGTTTGGTAACGAATATAAAAAGAATCTTGGCTCAAAAAGAATTTGAAGACGGCTTTCCGGAATCAGAATTTCTACTTGCATTAGGTAGTTTAGAGGAACGGCTTGGTATTCAATATGCTCCATCACAAAGGGAAGCAATTCAAACCGCACTCTCCAGTCCAATGTTAATTTTAACCGGCGGACCGGGAACGGGAAAAACGACGGTAATTAAAGGAATCGTTGAACTGTATGGAGAATTGCACGGTTGCAGTTTGGATCCAAAAGACTATAAAAAGGATGAAGTGTTTCCGTTTGTGTTGGCTGCTCCAACCGGTCGGGCCGCAAAACGGATGGCGGAATCAACCGGTTTACCGGCAGTAACGATTCATCGATTACTCGGATGGAATGGAACCGAAACCTTTGATTATAACGAAGATAATCCGATTGAAGGGAAGATTGTTATCATTGATGAGATGTCGATGGTTGATATTTGGCTTGCCCATCATTTATTTAAAGCGTTGCCTGCGCATGTGCAAGTAATTTTGGTCGGTGATGAAGATCAATTACCTTCCGTTGGCCCGGGGCAAGTTTTGAAAGATTTATTAGCCTCAGAACGAATTCCGACCGTTCGTTTGACGGATATTTATCGACAAGAAGGCGGCTCATCCATTATTCAGCTTGCTCATGCCATAAAAAACGGGACGATACCGGAAGATTTAAGAAAGCAACAAAAGGATCGTTCATTCATTTCTTGCCGTACGACACAAGTTGCTGATGTCGTAAAGCAGGTCGTCGGACATGCAATCAATAAAGGTTATACACCTAAAGATATTCAAGTTTTGGCACCGATTTATCGGGGGCCGGCCGGAATTGATGAACTGAATATACTTCTCCAAGAAATATTGAATGGAACGAACAAGGAAAAGCAAAGGGAATTAAACTTTGGCGACCATACTTACCGGGTTGGCGATAAAGTTTTGCAATTAATCAATCAACCGGATAAAAATATTTTTAACGGTGATATCGGTGAAATTGTAGCTATCTTTTATGCAAAAGAGACAGAAGAAAAAGTTGATCAACTGGTCGTTTCGTTTGACGGCAATGAAGTTACTTACCCGAGACAGGATTTACATCAAATTACCCTTGCCTATTGCTGCAGTATTCACAAATCGCAAGGGAGCGAATTTCCGATTGTCATTCTACCAATTGTCAGAGGCTATCACCGGATGTTACGAAGAAATCTTATTTATACGGCCATCACGCGGAGTAAAGAAAAATTAATTTTATGCGGGGAAGAGGATGCCTTTCGAACCGCTGTTTATCGTACGGATGATAATATGAGGAACACGACGTTAAAGAAACGATTATTGCAAGAAATAAACGGAAATCACACTCCGGATATCGGGGTAGTGAAAGAAGATATGTCTTATGAAGAACGATTAATGAATACGGATCCGATGGTTGGCATGGAGAATATTAGCCCGTATGATTTCATGATTGAAGATAGAGCGGAATATTTAAGTTGACCTGATATCCAGAGAGAAAGTTTTGTAAAAATGATTATTTTCCCAACAATTTGGGCAGAATGGTATAAAATAATATTTATAAATTTGATTTGAGGTGGAAAAGTGGAACTAATTTGCCCAAATTGTCACAGTAAAGATATTGGGAAGATCGGGATCAATCAATATTATTGCTGGAACTGTTTTATTGAGCTATCGGTTTCAAATGGGATGATTCACACACATCAGGTGGAAGAAGACGGATCCCTTTCCTCCCTGGATGATTTATTCCCGGAAGAAGAACGTCGCTATCATGCATAATATCGCTCCATCCTCTCAAACTATAACGAGGAGGGAGTGTTGTCGATGGATATTAAAGTGAAGTGGTATTACCGATTAGGATTTTTATTATTACTATTTGTTGTTCTTTATGTGTTTATCAGACTTTCACCGATGTGGAAACCGGTAATTCAAATTTTTTTGAAGGTACTGTTACCTTTTCTGATTGCCGGATTTATCGCTTACTTATTATATCCGCTTGTGGAGAAACTCCATCAAAACGGGTTACAGAGATGGCTTTCCGTCTTATTAATCTATATTTTATTTTTTGGGGGAGTCGGTTTTGCCATTTATAAAGGAATACCTGTCTTTATTAAACAATTAAAGGATCTTTCCGAAAACATCCCCGGTTTCATACACCAGTATGAAATGTGGGGAGATTTTATTGAAAGAAAAACAAAAACTTGGCCGCTCGGAATTCACGAACAAATTGATGTCGGTTATCAAGCGATTGAGGAAGGACTTAAGCGGCTGATTGAACGAATTTTAAAGTTTTTTATATGGTTAGTGGACAATTTTTTTCTGTTAATCCTGGTTCCATTTATTGCATTTTATATTTTAAAAGATATTGATTACTTAAAAAAAACATTTTGGTCCTTTGTGCCTAAAAAATGGCGGGAACAAACGAGAGATTTTCTTTTCAACGTCGAGCAATCGCTTGGAAATTATATCCGCGGGCAACTGACTGTCTGTGCCTTAGTTGGCATTATATCGATGGTCTTTTTCTGGCTGATCAAAATAGATTACCCGCTTTTACTTGGCTCGATCATTGGGATTACGAATGTGATTCCGTATTTTGGTCCGATTATCGGTGTCGTTCCAGCCGCAATTATTGCATCTCAAACATCCGTAAAAATGATTATTTTTGTTGTTTTGTTTGTCTTTTTCCTTCAGTTTCTTGAGGGAAATATTTTATCACCTTACATAGTCGGGAAATCTTTACAGATGCATCCTTTATTAATTATATTTTCCATCTTAATTGGTGGTGAAATCGGCGGGGTACTGGGACTTATCATGGCGGTTCCGTTAATTGCGGTCATTAAAACTACTATTTTGCAAGCTTTGGATCAGTTTAAAAGGCGGGATTATGGTTAATTTTTTTCGCTTAATTTCCGGATACCAATCATTTTCGATAATTGACAAGGAGACGGTCAAATACTAGAATAAAAAATATGACTGGAGATTTAAAAATATCAACACATTGACGGAGCGAGTATGTATCAATGAGTCTAAAAAAGAGAGAAATTTCCGTGGCTGAAAGAAATTTCCAGACAGTTGTTACAGAAGGCTACTCCCGAGTGCAGCTAATCCCTGCCGTTACTTCGCGTTAAGAAGGCTAAAGTGATGAGAGTGATTAAGACTTTCATAACTAGGGTGGTACCACGGAACAGACTCTTCGTCCCTAATTTTAGGGGAGGAGTTTTTTTATTGGAACAAAATGGAAATAAATAAATTAGGGAGGAATTCGCTTGAAAAAATTGACAAGTGCTGAAATTCGTCGTATGTATCTTGAGTTTTTTCAGGAAAAAGGACATAAGATTGAACCGAGTGCATCGCTCATCCCGCATGATGATCCGTCATTACTTTGGATTAACAGCGGTGTTGCCACATTAAAAAAATATTTTGACGGCCGGGTAAAGCCGGATAACCCGCGGATTACGAATGCCCAAAAATCGATTCGGACCAATGACATTGAAAACGTCGGGAAAACAGCACGCCACCATACTTTTTTTGAAATGCTCGGTAATTTCTCAATCGGTGATTATTTTAAAGAAGAAGCCATTATTTGGGCATGGGAATTTTTAACAAGCCCGAAATGGATTGGCTTTGAGCCGGAAAAATTATCCGTAACAATACATCCCGAAGATGAGGAAGCGTACAAAATTTGGCATGAAAAAGTCGGGATACCGGAAGAGAGAATTATTCGGTTAGAAGGCAATTTCTGGGATATCGGTGAAGGACCAAGTGGCCCAAATTCGGAAATTTTCTATGACCGCGGACCGGAATTTGGCAATGATGATAATGATCCGGAATTATATCCGGGTGGAGAAAATGACCGGTATTTAGAAGTTTGGAACTTAGTCTTTTCTCAATTTAATCATAATCCCGACGGTTCATATACGCCACTGCCGAAGAAAAACATTGATACCGGGATGGGGCTGGAACGAATGGCCTCTGTTATTCAAAATACAAAGACAAACTTTGAAACAGATCTGTTCATTCCTATTATCAAAAAGACGGAAGAAATATCCGGTGTGAAATATGGTGAAAATGAAGAATTTGATGTGGCTTTTAAAGTGATTGCTGATCATATTCGTACCGTTACTTTTGCTGTTGGTGATGGGGCATTGCCGTCTAATGAAGGTCGAGGCTATGTGTTAAGGAGACTTTTGAGACGTGCCGTTCGTTATGCAAAACAAATTCAAATCGAACGCCCGTTTATGTTCGAATTAGTTCCGGTTGTCGGGAAAATTATGGAAGACTATTATCCGGAAGTGAAAAACAAGGCGGAATTCATTGGAAAAGTGATCAAAAATGAAGAAGAACGATTCCATGAAACATTAAATGAAGGAATCGCAATTTTAACCGATATCATTGAAAAAGCAAAAAGTACCGGTAAGAAAACAATAGCTGGGGTCGATGTTTTCCGCCTTTATGACACGTATGGATTTCCGGTTGAGCTAACGGAAGAATACGCACAAGAGGCCGGGCTTGCAATCGATCATCACGGTTTTGAAAAAGAAATGGAATTACAAAGGGAACGGGCCCGAAAAGCACGGCAAGAAACAGGTTCGATGCAAGTTCAAGGCGGTGACTTGGGAGAATTCACTGTTTCCAGCACATTTGTTGGATATGATACACTTGAAACGAATGCAAAAATTATCGGTATATTTAAAGATGGAAAACTCATTTCTTCGGCCAATCAAGGGGAAGAAATTCAGCTTATCTTGGACCAAACGCCTTTTTATGCGGAAAGCGGTGGGCAAATTGCGGACCGTGGTACGATTACGGCTGAAGGTCTCGTAATAGAAGTCCTTGATGTCCAAAAAGCGCCAAACCGGCAAAACCTTCACCGGGCTGTTGTCAAGCAGGGGCTAGCAGAAACCGGCCAAACGGTCTTTGCCAAAATTGACAGCAAAAATCGTTTGCAAATTACGAAAAACCATTCAGCAACCCATCTTTTACATCGAGCTTTGAAGGATGTCCTTGGTGAGCATGTCAATCAGGCGGGCTCGCTTGTTGAACCGGATCGGCTCCGTTTTGACTTTTCTCATTTCGGACAAGTAACCGAAGAAGAGTTGAGCAAAATTGAAAAAATTGTCAATGAAAAAATTTGGGAAAGCTTACCGGTAGAAATCATGGAAAAACCGCTCGCCGAAGCTAAAGCAATGGGTGCGATGGCATTGTTTGGTGAAAAGTACGGCGAAATCGTCCGTGTGGTCAAAATGGGTGAATACTCCATCGAGCTTTGCGGCGGATGCCATGTTCCGAACACTTCCGCCATCGGTCTATTTAAACTTGTTACCGAAACCGGAATTGGAGCCGGGACCAGAAGGATTGAAGCAGTAACGGGTGAAAAAGCTTACCAATATATGTCAGATCAAATTCAAATATTAAATGATGCCGCACATAAATTAAAGGCGAACGTGAAAGATGTTCCGGAAAAAATTGCGGCCTTGCAAAAAGAATTACGAGAAGCCCATAAAGAAATTGAATCATTAACTGCCAAATTAGGCAATATAGAAGCAAAAAGCTTAATAAATAAAGTAAAAGAAGTAAATGGCATTCAGTTGCTGGTCAGTCGCGTCGAAATTAATGAATCCAATCAATTGCGAACTATGTTGGATGAGTTAAAGCAAAAAATCAAGTCCGGTGTCATTGTTCTTGGTGCAGTATTGGATGGAAAGGTACAACTGATTGCGGGGGTAACGAAAGACCTAACCGGAACTTATCACGCCGGTAAATTAATCAAAGAAGTTGCCGGTATTTGTGGCGGTGGCGGCGGTGGTCGTCCGGACATGGCCCAAGCCGGTGGAAAAGATCCAAATCGTTTATCTGAAGCACTTCAATATGTAGAAGAATGGATAAAGAATACTTGATGATCGGTACCTTTAGAAAAAATCGGAACGCATCGTAAATCGAAGAACATGCACGATTTCGGTTGTTGCGTATTTCGATGAAGCTCCCGGTGCAATGAAGAGATGGGAAAGTATAAGTTGAAAATTATACTTTCCTTCTGCAAAAAAGATTTCATTAATTAGACAAGTAGTGTAAAATAAAGACAAATAACCGCAACCTGAGTTTGATCGGAGGTGCATGACCATGAGTTCACTTGATCGGACGATGCAATTTCATTTTCCGGAAGAACCAATCAATCAAGAAGTACAAAAAGTTCTTCAGGAAGTTTTTTTAGCATTAGAGGAAAAGGGATATAATCCTATTAATCAAATCGTTGGCTATTTATTATCAGGTGATCCTGCTTATATTCCCCGTCATAAAGATGCAAGGAATATTATTCGAAAGCTGGAGCGGGATGAGATTATTGAAGAATTGGTAAAGTTTTATATTCAAGAGCATCGTGAGGAAAAATAATGCGAATTTTAGGACTGGATGTTGGCTCAAAAACGATTGGGGTGGCGGTTAGCGATGAACTGGGCTGGACTGCCCAAGGACTGAAAACCATCCAAATTCAGGAAGACGAGCAAAAATCCGGAATACCGGAACTTGAAGAAATCATTCGAGAATACGGAATAGAAAAGATAATTGTCGGCTTACCCAAAAATATGAATGGAACAATCGGCCCACGTGGTGAAATTAGTTTGCAATTTGCCAAACTGTTAAAAAACAGGTTTAGTTTACCCGTGGAGTTATGGGATGAACGATTAACGACCATGGCTGCAGAACGAATTTTGTTGACAGCCGATGTAAGCAGGAAAAAACGTAAAAAGGTAATTGATAAAATGGCGGCCAGTCTCATTTTACAAAGTTATTTAGATAGTTTAGGAAGCCAGTGAAATTTATACATGAAAGCCCTTTAAACGAAGGGGTAAGGAGGAAAATAATGGAACACGGTGAAAACCATATTATGATTATTGATGAAGATGGTAATGAAGAACTATGTGAAATATTGTTTACTTTCGAATCTGAAGAATTTGGTAAGGCGTATGTTTTATACTACCCGATAGGAGCAGAAGAAGACGATGAGGGAGAAATTGAAATTCATGCCTCAAGCTTTCTTCCCGGAAAAGAACAAGGAGATTTATTACCTATCGAATCCGAAGCGGAATGGGATTTAATTGAGGAAATGCTTGAAACTTTTTTAGGTGAAGATGAAGAGTAAAATATAAAGCTTTTACATGTCCCAAAACAGCGGATCATTTAATTTAGATTGTGGTTCCTGTTTTTGGGACATTCTTTTTTAAAATGAATTTTGCTGACAAAATTAAAAGTTATAGTATAATAATTCAAGATGAGAAAAAATTTTCGAGTATATTCTACATTATTTGCACTCTCACAAGGAGGGTTTGGATGGATAACAATAAGGACAAGGAAAAAATCATGGAGATCGTTAACAAAGAGAAATATAAAGAAGCAAAAACAGTGAGAAAAATAGTTTTTATTACAACGGCAATCATCTTTTTATTATTAGCCGGTATTTTAACCGGTGGCTATCTGTATATTCACTCTGCATTAAAGCCGGTTGATCCCGACAGTAAACAAGAAGTTCAAGTGGAAATTCCAATGGGTTCCGGAACATCAGCCATTGCGTCAATTTTAGAGAAAAACCGGGTTATTAAGGATGCGCTGGTTTTCAAATATTATGTAAAATTTAAGAATGAAACCGATTTTCAAGCCGGCACATACTTACTTTCACCGTCAATGACGATGAATGAAATTATTACAAGTTTAAAAACCGGCAGTGTATATAAAAAGGCCGCCTTATCCATTCCTGTTCCGGAAGGGTTAAGATTGACAGAAATCGCTGGGATTATCGCCAAAAAGACTGATTACAGTACGGAAGAAATCGTAAATACAGTAAATAGTCCGGAGTTTATCAAAAAAGCGATGGAAACTTATCCTGAGCTTATAACGGAAGATGTTTTAAATGAAAACATTAAATTCCCACTGGAAGGTTATTTGTTTCCGGCTACATATAGCTTTGAGGAGAAGAAGCCGCCGCTTGAAGAGATCCTTCTGGCGATGATTAAAAAAACAAATGATGTCGTTGAAAAGTATCGAATTGATCTTGAAAGTAAAGGAATCACTGTCCATCAATTATTAACATTGGCATCCCTGGTAGAGGAAGAAGCAACAAATGAGGCAGATAGAAAAACAATTGCCAGCGTGTTCTATAATCGTATGGAAACCGGTATGTCTCTGCAAACAGATCCGACTGTCATTTATGCAATCGGGGAACATCGTGATCGGCTTACCTTTAAGGATTATTATGAAGTAGTGGATCCTTACAACACCTATTTAAATAGCGGCTATCCGCCGGGACCGATTGCCGGTAGCGGTGAAATGTCAATCGAAGCTGCTTTATATCCGGCTAGCTCGGATTACTATTACTTTTTAGCAACGCCTAAAGGTGAAGTACTGTTTTCAAAGACATTAGAAGAACATAATGAAAAATATGCTCAATATATTCAGTCGAATCAATCGAATAAATAATTGTTTTAAGATTTTCTCGCTTTTTCTATATGTTTATGGTACAATGTAAGCCGTATATTTATAAAGTCTGTTTTTGTTTATCTTTGTTGCTAAAAAACTTTAATTAAGCCAAAGTGTCATTCATAAAGGGTCTATCCGGCAAGCGGTTTCCCTTTATAATGACTTTTTTCATGTATGAATCGATAACGGCAATTCTTAAGGAGAAACATCGATGATTGATGGAAAACTGTTGAGTTATTTATATAAACAAATACCGGAACGAAAGCCTTTCTTTAAAGAGATGGAACAATACGCGCGGAGGCATGCGGTCCCAATCATGGATCTGTATAGTATGGAAACAGTTCTCGTACTTCTTAACATGTTTCGGCCGAAGAAAATTTTGGAGATTGGTACCGCAATCGGCTATTCTGCATTACGGATGGCTGATGCCACCGGAGCGAAAATCGTTACGATTGAACGCGACGATGACCGTTATGAGATGGCAAAAGCCAATATTGCTCTTGAAAATAAAGAGGAACAAATTACCCTTATCAAAGGAGACGCTTTTGAAGTTTTTCATAAGGTGAGTGCGGTTGCTCCTTTTGATTGCCTGTTTATCGACGCGGCAAAAGGCCAGTATCAAAAATTTTTTGAAACGTATACGCCGCTTTTAACTGATCGTTCTCTTGTCATCACTGATAACGTCCTGTTTAAAGGGTATGTTATTGGGAATGAAGGAGAAAATAAACGCTTACATAAACTGGGGGAAAAAATCGACCGTTACAATAATTGGCTCATCCATCACCCGGATTATCAGACGGTTATCTTACCTGTTGGCGATGGAATAGCCATTAGTGTTAAGAAAAGTGCATCATGAGCTAAATTTTTCAGTACATTTTTTGTTCTCCTAAAAATAACCTGACTACGGAGGTGGAAGAGTTGCCTGTACCCGAACTTTTAGTCACACCGACCAACATAAATGATATTCTTCCATTGATTGAAGCCGGTGCAGACGCTTTTGTCATTGGTGAAATGCGTTACGGTTTGCGACTGGCCGGTGAATTTAACAAGGCGGATATAAAAAATGCGGTTGAAATTGCTCATAATCATAAGCGAAAAGTATATGTCGCAATGAATGCGATTTTTCATAATGAAAAAGTGGAAGAGCTCGATTCCTATCTTCAATTTTTGCAAGAAATTGCTGTAGATGCGGTGGTTTTCGGCGATCCGGCTGTACTGATGGCTGCGAAACAATCTGCACCAAATATAAGGCTTCATTGGAGTACTGAAACGTTAGGAACGAATTGGTATACATGTAATTATTGGGGACGAAAAGGCGCAAAACGTGCGGTTTTAGCCCGGGAATTGAGCATGGATGAAATTTTGGAAATAAAAGAAAATGCCGAAGTGGAAATAGAGATTCTCGTACATGGAATGAGTTGTATGTTCCAATCCAAACGTCCTTTAATCGACAATTATTTCCAATTTCAAGGGAAACAGATGGAAGTTCGACAATCTGGACAAGGTTATCTGTTTTTGTATGATCCGGAAAGAGACAATAAGTATCCGGTTTTTGAGGATGAAAACGGGACACATATTATGAGTGCCAACGATATTTGCATTATTGATGAATTGCAAGAGTTAGTCGTTGCCGGCATTGATTCCTTTAAAATAGACGGTATCTTTCAATCACCGCAATATATCATTGAGGTAACGAAATTGTATCGGAAAGCGATTGATCTTTGTGTTCATGACTCCAATCAATATGAAGAAGAAAAAGATCAACTGTTGGAAAAAATTATTGCCATACAGCCGCAAAATCGCGGTCTCGATACAGGCTTTTTCTTTAAAGAAACAGTTTATTAAAGGAGGGGAAATATGGTTCAACTCGTCGATAAAATTTCAGAAATACGTAATGGCAAAAGAGTTATCGTAAAGAAACCGGAACTACTTGCTCCGGCTGGTAATTTGGAGAAATTGAAGATCGCTGTTATGTACGGTGCGGATGCTGTATTTATTGGCGGTCAAGAATATAGTCTTCGCTCAAACGCAGATAATTTTACCTTAGAGGAAATAAAAGAAGGCGTATCATTTGCAAAAAAATATAATGCCAAAGTGTATGTTACAACGAATATTATTGCCCATAACGAAAATATCCCCGGCCTGGAAAATTACTTGCGCGGATTGGAAGACGCCGGTGTTAGTGGTATTATTGTTGCAGATCCTTTGATTATTGAAACAGCTAAAAAGGTCGCCCCCGGATTGGAACGTCATTTAAGCACGCAACAATCTTTATCCAATTGGAGAGCAGCCCAATATTGGAAAGAAGAAGGTTTAGAACGGGTTGTGCTGGCGCGGGAGACCACTGCTGCAGAAATTAAGGAAATTAAGGAAAAAGTGGATATTGAGGTTGAAATTTTTGTTCATGGTGCCCTTTGCATTGCTTACTCCGGACGCTGTGTATTAAGCAATCATATGACAGCCCGGGATTCCAATCGTGGCGGTTGTTGTCAAAGTTGCCGCTGGAATTACGATTTATACCGGCAAGAAGCTGGACAAGCAATTCCGCTATTTTCCGATAATGATTTCCCATTCGCCATGAGTTCAAAGGATTTGAATTTACTGAAATATGTTCCGCAGTTAATTGAAATGGGCATAGACAGCTTTAAAATTGAGGGGCGGATGAAATCTATTCACTATGTGGCAACAGTCGTAAGTGTCTATCGGAAAGTAATTGATGCCTATTGTGCTGACCCGGATCACTTTGAATTTAAAGACGAATGGTTGCAAGAATTAGCGAAATGCGCAAATCGTGATACGGATTACGGGTTTTATAAAGGATTACCCGGTTATCAACAACAATTATTTAATGAATCAAGACAAAAACCGTCACATGATTTTGCCGGAATGGTGTTAGACTATGACGAAGAAACAAAAATGGTCACCGTACAGCAACGGAACTTTTTCAAGATTGGTGATCAAGTGGAATTTTTCGGACCAAATATTGATAACTTCACGATGACTGTGAAAAATTTATATGATGAAGAAGGAAATATGCTTGATGCGGCAAGGCATCCTCTACAAATCGTTCGTTTTCAAGTTGATCAGCCTGTACATCGTTACAACCTAATGCGGAAGGAGAACGTACATGCAGTCTAAACCTATCGTAATAGGAATCGCAGGTGGTTCTGGATCGGGAAAGACAAGTGTAACAAGGGCCATTGTCAAACGGTTTGGTGAAGATTCAATCGCATTAATTGAGCAAGATGCGTATTATAAAGATCAGAGCGATAAACCGTTTCAAGAACGTTTACACACGAATTATGACCATCCGCTTGCGTTTGATACGGATTATTTAATTGAACATATATCGCAATTATTACAATATAAATCAATTGAAAAACCGGTTTACGATTATACAATTCATACCCGTTCCCAAGAAACCATCCATGTTGAACCGAAAAGAGTCATTATTATTGAGGGAATTCTTGTTTTGGAAGATGAACGATTGCGGCAATTAATGGATATTAAATTATTTGTTGATACAGATCCGGATATCCGAATTATCCGGAGGCTGTTGCGTGATACAAAAGAACGAGGGCGAACGGTTGATTCAGTCATTAATCAATACTTATCAATGGTCAGGCCCATGCATAACCAATTTGTTGAACCGACAAAAAGATATGCGGATATTATTATTCCGGAGGGCGGACAAAATAAAGTAGCGATCGATTTAATGGTGACTAAAATTCAAACAATTCTTGAACAAAAATCTTTTTTATGAAACAATAGGTGTTAAATTATTTGATAAACGTTTTTCTTTCCAGTAATTGGAATATATATTAGAAAATAGGTCGATAAAAAGATAAGGAGTGACACAAATGGCACAAGAAAAACAATACCCAATGACGAAAGAAGGAAAGGAGAAAATCGAGCAAGAACTTGAATATTTAAAAACGGTTAAGCGGAAAGAAGTGGTCGAAAGAATTAAAATTGCAAGAGATTTTGGAGATCTATCTGAAAACTCCGAATATGATTCTGCGAAAGATGAGCAAGCGTTTGTTGAAGGACGGATTGCCTTGCTTGAAACGATGATTCGTAATGCTGTCATTATCGAGGGTGATGAGGCTAACAGCGATACAGTGACACTTGGAAAATCAGTTACTTTTATTGAGTTGCCTGATGGAGAAGAAGAAACATATACGATTGTCGGTAGTGCGGAAGCCGATCCGTTTGAAGGGAGAATTTCCAATGACTCACCGATTGCAAAAAGCCTTCTCGGCAAAAAAATCGGTGATGAAGTAACCGTACAAACTCCCGGTGGAGAAATGTATGTCAAAATTGTTGCTGTGAAATAATAGTTGTTTTAGACTTTCCAGAGCCGATCCCATCTTTAGGACTCTCCATGTTTCTCCGTGATACATTCGGATTTCATGGAGATAAACAGATGGTAACGGCTCTTTTTATACGTTTATGGATCAAATACCTGCGAACTGCTTTTTAATAAAATTATTGCCCGGTTTCGATGGTGATTGATCAAATATCGGTGAACGGCTTTTCAACAAGTTTATTAGCTTTAAATCGGTAGCTACGAAAGCAGTCCCTTCCTTTTCTTATGATGAAACCCCGGTTAAATTATGCCTCTTACGTCAACAATGGTAAGGGGTGATTTTCAGTGATTCACAAGCGGTTTATCATAATAGGAACGATTTTTCTCATTTGTTTATCGGTCCTTCTCGGCAGACTGTCACAAATTCAGTTGTTTGAAACAAAAAGTTTTACAGATCGGAATATCAATTTAATCGAAGAAAGTGTAAAACAACGTTCACAGGAAATGGTGATTGATAACGGACGCGGAAAATTTTACGATCGTAACATGGTCCCTTTAACATATGAAGCTGTTCCATCATTAATTCTGTTTCCGTTTTTAAAAAAAATGGAGTGGGATGTAGAAAAAGTGGCAAGTATCATTGATGTTCGGGAAAATGAGATTTTACAAGCTCTTGAAGCTGCAGAAGAACCAATCGTCTTTGGTAAACCTGAACCAATCGTTTTAACCGAAACCCAGATGAAGGCAATTAATCAGCTGAAAATTCCGGGCGTATTTGCAGTGAAAAAACAGTATGACCGAAAAATACCACCGGCTGCACAACTGATCGGCCTCGTAGGACAAAATGAAAAGCAAATCAGTCTTCGTTATCCGGATAAAAACATACCTAAAAATACAAATATCGGAATTTCCGGTCTGCAAAAAAGTTTTGATGAGTTTTTATTACAAGAGGAAAACACGAAACTGATTTATCATGTAGATGGTCACGGGGGGCCTCTCTTCGGTATTGATGTCAAATATACGGACCCTTCAAACCCGTTTTATCCGGTTAATGTTCAAACAACCATTGACGGCGAAATTCAAAAAAAGGCAGAAGAAATAGCCGAACGACATAAATTGAAAAAGGGTGGTCTGATCCTTCTTGATATCGATACGAATTCCATTATTGCTTCTGTATCTCGTCCGGAAATGAACGAATCAAATCCCTATGGTAATGATGGAGCGAAAAATTATATGCTGACAGCGCAAATCCCCGGTTCGGTATTTAAAACAGTTATTGCTGCTGCTGCCATTGACGCTCAATTAGTACCGCAAAACCGGACATTTGATTGCAGTCGAACAATTCACGGTGAGATCGATCAACAATTTCAGCACGGAATGATTGATTTTACAAAAAGTTTTGCTGTCAGTTGTAATAACACTTTTGCGACTTTAGCAAAGGAATTAAATGAGATTGACAAGAATATGATTGAAACATATGCAAAAAAATTGGGCCTGACTGAAGAAGTCGGCTGGCAAGGTGATGTTTATCATTTTGACGATTTTAAACAATTGGCAGATGAAGAAAAAGGACAAATATTTTTATCTGATGCGGAACGGAAAGACAGTAAACTGGTTGCTCAAACCGGGATTGGTCAACAAAATGTTCGAATTACTCCGTTGCAAGCTGCCAATATGATGGCTACGATTGCCAGGGGAGGAGAAAAGAAAATGGTACGCGCCGTTTATTCAATCCGTTATAAAAACGGAACTACCCTGTATCAGTTTCCCGAAAAAAAATTGAAGGGTGATACCTTGGCGCCGTATACTATAAGTAAACTCCAGCAATTATTACGTGAAGTTGTTGTCGATGAAGAAGGAACCGGAAGATATTTAAAAAATTTGCCGTATGAAGTTGCCGGTAAGTCAGGGACAGCTCAAACATATCGGTATAATGAAAATGGTCAGGAATATGTAAACAAGTGGTTTGTCGGCTATTTTCCCTTTGATCAACCCAAATATGCTTTGGCGGTTGTTTATTTGGATGCTTTATCAACAGATGGTTCCGTAACACCAATCTTTCAAGATATGGTAACTTATTTGTCCCACCTTAACGGGCAGTAAGACCCTTTCCTCAATATTTTCGAGTAAAGAGAAGATAGGGGGGGATGAACTGCCCGCATAATTCAACTAAGGAGCTGTCCGGATACTCAAAATAGGTTGATTGAAGTGAAGGTGCCCGTGGGAAGCGTCCGCCACCGAAACTATACTTTTAGGACAGCACCAAATTTCACTTTAAAAACGTACGATCACCGATAGTTTTCGATCAATAACTTTAACGTAATAGGAATGTTACAAAATTTTTACTGTACAATTATGTTAACATAGCTACATAATGGAATCGGATCTATTTTTCATCAGATTGGGGGAATATCGATGGCAAATAATAATCCACAATCAAGACAAGGCCGCAGAAAGAAAACGAAGCAACAGAAACAAAACCTGATTTTAAATATTTCTATTGCAATAGTTTTCATATTAATTATCAGTGTTGGTTGGTCGATTATCGCTTCACCTAATAATGCCAAAGAGACTGCAGGAGATACAAATCAATCGACCGAAACAGCTGTAAAAGATAAGACAGCTAACAAACAGAAAGATAGTAAAGAAAAGAGTGAAGAAAAGAAAGCAAAAGAAAACAAAGAAAAAGAAAACAAAGAAGCAAAAGAATCCGAAGAAAAATCTTCAGAGGAGGAAAACGAAACTTCGCCGGATGAAGAAGATGTCATTAAGGTTAATAGCAATGATCCGAATGTTATCGAAGCAAAGATTAACCCAAATTGGAAGCCGGTCGGAACTAGTCAAACCGGAGAGCATATTACTCAATATAATCAAGGATCAACAGATTGGCAAGAAATGTTAAAGGCAATTAGCTATGCAACGAATGTGGATGTTGGTAATATGACGGTATTGTGGATCGGAAATGGTGGCGAACCGAATAAAAATGCTGTCGGCACCATTTCCACGAAGGATACAGGGCTGATTTATCGAGTTTATCTCGAGTGGGTTGATGGAGAAGGCTGGAAACCGACCAAGCTGGAACAACTAAAAGAATTTAAAAAGTAATAGGAGTGTCTTAGGTGAAAATAGCTGTCATCGGAGCAATGGAAGAAGAAGTTATCATATTAAGAAATCAACTGGAAAATAAAAAGACGGAAATAATTGCAAACAGTGAGTTTAGTTCCGGAACATACGGAGGCAAAGATGTTGTTTTGTTAAAATCAGGAATCGGTAAAGTGAACGCTGCTATGTCGACAACGATTTTAATTGAACGTTATCATCCTGATTTGATTATTAACACCGGGTCCGCTGGAGGATTAAATCCGGAATTAAATGTAGGGGATCTTGTTATTTCCGATGATGTTTGTCATCATGATGTTGATGCAACGGTTTTTGGCTATGCTTATGGCCAAGTTCCCCAAATGCCCGCCGCCTACCAAGCGGATGAACGACTAATTCAGGTCGCAGAAGAAGCGGCCAGAAGTCTTGAAGGAATTCAAGTAAAAAAAGGACGGATTGCTTCCGGGGATTCATTTATGAGCGATCCGGACCGTGTTCAAATGGTTGCTGAAAAATTTCCGGGACTGCAAGCGGTGGAAATGGAAGCGGCAGCGATTGCTCAAGTCGCATACCAGTACGGACTCCCGTTTGTCATCATTCGGGCATTATCTGATATTGCCGGGAAGGAATCGGATTTATCATTTGAACAATTTTTACAAACTGCCGCACTGAACTCTGCTAATCTTGTTATCGAGATCATTCGAAAATTGTAAACGATAAGGGGCTGACGTCATCAAATTTGTAGCGGTGATGTCAGCTTTTTTTATACGTTAAGAAAGTATAAATTTCCAGCAGAGAAGCGAATTCGACGTAGTTGGAAATTTTAAGAATTAAGTATAAGTGCATAAGG
>NZ_JAJCHL010000052.1:0-23587 GCF_020554505.1 Caldibacillus sp. 210928-DFI.2.18 | reverse complement strand
TAGCAAGTTTTTCGGCTCAAAACGGTGACGAGATCAAAGCTCGTCGCCAAAATAAAGCTCTTTTCTTCTCAAAATGACGGCGAGAACGGGGTTCGTCGCCAAAAAAGTTGATTTTCCATCGCAAAATGGTGACGAAAACACTTATCGTCACTGCAAAAGTTTACATAATAATATTATTGTAAATTTAATTTATCGCTCTAAGACAAAGTTCCGTTAATGCTTGTTCAAATTTTTCATCGTTTTCTTTTTGACGCTTCTTCGGGCCTTTTAATCTCCCGCCTGCACGCCTGATTTTTTGTGAGGTATACCTGAATTCCAAAAGTTGTCCAATATTTTCAGACGTATATTCCCAACCGTTTTGATTGATGGCATACCCCTTTTTTGCAAGGACCATTGAGGCAAGACCATAATCTTGCGTTACAATAATATCTCCTTTTCGGACATGATTGACTAACTTAAAGTCCACCGCATCCGCCCCTTTGGAGACAATAATTGTTTCCGCCTCGGGGCGATCAATTGCATGGGATGTATCACAAAACAGCAAAACCTGTAAGCCAAATTGTTTTGCCACTTTTATTGTTTCATCAATGACAGGACACCCGTCAGCATCGACTAATACTTTCGGCAACACATTCTCCACTTCTCAACATTCCTTTTTGTTAAAAATGAGACCACTAAAAAATGCAAAAATTCATAAGATCGCCCGTCAAACACCATACCTAGTTCTATTCATGTGGTCTACCCCACTTGTATATTGTGTAAGTATACTTATTTAAATTGATTTTCACTGGCCTTGTTAAAAATAAAAAAATCGTCTCTCATAACAACGGTCGCATATCGCATATTGGTGATGAAAGGGAAGCTTTTTCCCGCATATTGGGTCTCTCTTCCATATCCTTTTTTACTTCGAGTGCGATTTTGTACCGAATATGAATGTATAGTTTTTTTGCATTGTTACTAAGCCATTGTTCAGCCAATTCTTCAAGAATCCTTTCTTGCTCCTCACGCATGGCTTCCAGCTTTCTTTCTTCTTCTCCTTTTAGTTGCATCTTTTTAATTTCAAAAAACTTTTTCTCCCATACAGCGACCGGAATTGTATCATTAAGCCATTGTTCCACATCAAAGGTATATGCATCCTTTATCTCACTTTGAAATAATTTTTTAACTAATTATTATCTGCACTTTCAAATTGCACACCTTTTTCAATCAAATACTGCTTCCGTTCCTTAATCGAGTATGCCCCTTGCACAACATTTACCCATATATTTTGCCAAATCTGTTGTAAAAAATTATTGCGATCATGATAATATGGATCAAGTGTTGGCAAATCATCAAGCCGTTCAAAATAACGATCAATATCTTCAATAATTTTGCTTTGAACTTTATTTACCGCTCGATTGTACAAGCTCTTCATTTTATCCATATTCCCTTCACCCGGTTCATCAACATCGTAAAAATGAAAAATCACTCAAGACCAATTTGAGACCATATAAAAAGGACAATCCAACGTCACCGAACGGGTCAATAAGTAATCACATATTGACCCATTCAATTCCTACGCTTTCATGATTGTCCCCAGTTGATGTTCATTTTACAAATATATTAGATTCTTTTACCGAAGTTCATTTAAAATATACCAAGCGCCGGTTTTTACAGCACGGACACGAACCGTTTCTCTGTTTCCCGGCAATAAGACAAAATGACTGGCGGTAGGCTTATTCTTAAATGACACACCAATATATACTGAACCGGGTTCTTTTCCTTCCAATGAGGCTGGTCCGGCAACACCGGTAAAGCTGATTCCGATATCAGTGTCCATCAATTTTCGGACATTTTCTGCCATCTCCATCGCACATTCTTTACTGACGACACCATAAGTTTCAACAGTGTCCTGATTTACGCCAAGTACATTTATTTTTACTTCAGGGGAATACGATACGATCCCGCCTTTAAACCATTTGCTGACACCGGCAATGGATGTCACTTCTTCCTGAAACAGTCCGCCCGTTAAACTTTCAGCTACCGAAAGTGTCATGTTGTTGCTTTCAATCAAATTGCCCATTTCTTTGATAATCGTTGTTTCATCATATCCGTAAAAATATTCACCCACCCGCTCCATAATTTTTGCTTCTGTCTCATCCAGTAACCTTCTTCGTTCAAGATCTGAGGGATGTTTAGCTGTAAGCCGCAATGTCACTTCGCCATCAGAAGCGAGCGGGGCAATAGTCGGGTTTGTCTGCTGATCAATGAAATCTTCCAGCGCATGTTCCAGAGTTGATTCACCAATACCAAAAAATCGTAACACACGAGATTCAATTCGATCAATGGATTCCAGCCGATTTAGGATTGCTTTCATACCATAATTTGAAAACATCGGTTCCATTTCACTAGGAGGACCGGGAAGTAGCATATAGATAATTTCATTTTTTGTTAACACCATTCCCGGTGCCATTCCGGTATCGTTTGGCAAAACCTCCGCATGTTCAAAAACAAGTGCTTGTTTCCGATTATTCGGTGTCATGGTAACATTCCGTTTTCTAAAAAATTCTTCTATCGAGCCAAGAGCCGCTTCATTATGGATGAGCTTCACTCCCAGATGATTGGCAATGGTTTCTTTTGTTAAATCATCTTTTGTAGGCCCTAAGCCACCCGTAAATATAATTAAATTGGAACGACTTTCGGCAATTTCCACCGCTCTTTTCAACCGCTCGGCATTATCCCCAACAACCGTATGGAAAAATACATTTACCCCAATACCGGCCAATTGTTGAGAAATAAATTTTGCATTCGTATTAGCAATTTGGCCAAGTAATAATTCAGACCCAACTGCAATAATTTCACCATTCAATTTGAATCTCTCCTTTGCCGAAAAAAATCATGTATCCTTCTTACTCAGAAATTTCACACAGACCTTTTGCGGATTATTTCGAATTTGTGAATACATGTTTATTTTTGACGAAATAGTCAATCCCGGACCATAAAGTAAAAAATGTCGCTACATACAAGGCAAGATCGGCAAAAGGAAAATTTGCATATGAAAACGGAACATTCTTTAATAATAACGCAACAATAGCGATAATTTGCGTCCATGTTTTTATTTTTCCCAACATGTTGGCAGCTACAACTTCTCCACCACCGGCTAAAATAAGGCGCAGACCGGTAACCGCGAACTCCCTACTGATAATGATAATGACAATCCAAGATGGCGCCATGCCTTGTTCAACCAAAATAATAAATGCTGATGATACTAACAATTTATCAGCTAGTGGATCAAGAAATTTTCCAAGATTGGTAACCAAATTATACTTTCTAGCATAATGTCCATCGATCCAGTCTGTTGTTGAAGCAATAATGAAGATAATCGTGCCAATAAATTCTGATACCGGTATAAGTACGCCTCCAAAATTAAATGTGCCCCATGGAAAATCTATAACCATTAGAATAACAAATATAGGAATTAATAATACGCGTAAAAAAGTAATTCGATTAGGTATGTTCACTTTTAAAGACCCCCATTTAATTTAACTGCTGCTAATTGTTTGTTTGGCAACTTGGAAATTTCTACCTAACTATTTTATATGAATAGAAGAAAATAGTCACTGTAAAATGACTATTTTCTATTCTCCCGTTTTTTCATATTGAATAATAATGTTTTGTACATTAGCAGCTGTCGGAATGTCCAGTTTTTGATCGTTCACATAAATTTCTAATGCAGGTGCATAACCGGTTTTGATTCTTATTTCCGTTTCATTTGTTAAGTCGAGGGTTTGCGGGGCAGCTTCCGTTATCGTCGCATTTAACAGTTGTTGATTATTTGCATTTTCAATTCCTACCCACGATTTTCCTCCATTTATAACCTTTAAGTTCAATTGAAATTTATCAGCATTCGTTAATTTATATGTAGTTTTATTCCCTTGTGTTGCTACAACTGCTATATTCTGTGTTTTTTCAGGTTCTTTTTTCTCCTGCTTTTTGTCATTTTTTTGCTCTGTTTCTTTTTTGGTTGATTCTTCATCCGCTTTTTCCGTTTTATCGTTTTTTGGCGGTGTTCCAGACTCGGCATATTCAATAGCTTCATTATTTTGCTTATCGTTTACTGCGGTTTTTGCATCATTATTGCTGACTGCTTTTTGAATAAAAAACCAAGCCAAAACGATAATCCCGATAATGACCAAGGTGATGATGATCCTTGGTAACATCTCCAGAAATTTTGATACACCTTCGTCAGGTTTTCGTGTTCCGCTGCGTGACAATGGTTCCGCTATTTGTTCTTCGTAAACGGACGGGATTTCATGTTTATATTCATCAAACAATGCCTCCGGATCAAGACCAACCGCTTCCCCATATTGTTTGATAAAAGCACGCACATAAAATTTTCCGGGAATGGAATCGTAATTACCTTCTTCAATATCTTTAAGATATCGTTTTTGGATCTTTGTTATATCTTGTAAATCATCCAATGTTAATCCTTTTGCTTCACGCGCTTCTTTCAATCGATTTCCTAGTTCCGTCAATGGTAAACACCTTCCATTTATTTATAATCAAACCCATCGATACTATTTCCGGAAAATAGATTTTGCCTATCTACATTATAGATGATTTCTTCGCCCGGTTCATTTCTCAGCTCAATAATATAATCAAAATCTTCCAACCTGTATTCTGAATTCGCCACGAATAAATCAGGATGCTCAATAACTTTGATTGCCGGCAACCTCATGATTTCCCGGATAAGCTGCCAATGTTTTTCATTTCCTCTTCGAATGGAAACAGCACCATCAATGATATACACATACTTATCGCTGTACTCCCCTTCAATCAAATTATTTCTGATTGTTTGTTTCAATAAAGTAGAGGATACAAATAACCATCTTTTGTTAGCTGATACACTGGCCGCAACAATAGATTCGGTTTTTCCCACTCGGGGCATTCCCCGAATCCCTATTAACCGATGATCTTCTCCTTTAAAAATTTCACTCATGAAATCCACTAACAAGCCAATTTCGTCACGAATAAAACGAAAAGTTTTCTTATCATCTGCGTCTCTTTGTATATAACGTCCATGTCGAACCGCCAGTCGGTCCCGTAATGTCGGTTCCCTTAGTTTGACAAGATTAATTGTTTCCATTGTTTGCAAAATCAATGCCAACCGTTCGATTTGATGTTTTGTCGATAAAATGAGAAGTCCCCTTGAACCTTGGTCAATTCCGTTTATGGTTATGATATTGATCGATAGCATCCCCAATAATGAAGAGATATCTCCAAGTAAGCCGGGTCGATTTATTTTGATCTCATATTCTAAATACCACTCTTTTTTCTCCTCCATATGAACCTCACACGAATGAAATTTTTTCATGAACTTCTCACTAATAATAATAATATATGATTTTACCGAGATATGAAAGGAAGTACAGCAAATTTTTATAAACTTAATTATCTGAATTTATCTTTAAGTAGGCTAAAACGTCCGAGCCTTTAGGCAACTTATGACATGTAGTTCACCGAAAAATATAATTTTTTTGGCTGCGATGTATTTCTGCAAAGCTATCCTTGTATACTTATATTTAAAACTTTAAATTTTCCCACTACGTCAAATTCGTATCCTTGCTGGAAATTTCTATTTTCTCAAAGAATGAAAAAGAGAGGTTAAATCCCCTCTCTATTTCGAACTGTTATTTTGAACTAATTTCACCATGATGTTGGCGATTGCTTGCTGTTCCTGTTCATCTGCAACTGACCAAAGATCTGACAGTACTCGTTCCTGTTCATTTTTCGGATCAACTTGATTGGCTAAGTAATCTCCAATTTGGTAAGCCAAGTCAGTAATAACATTTTGATCTAAACCGGCATCTTTTGCTTGGTTTAGTCGGTCACCTAGAAAATTCTTCCATTCATCCCAGTTATGCAAAACACTCATTTGTCTGGAACCTCCTTTTTCATATTCAATACTATTTTGCATAAACTTATGGAAAATATACGATGAATCTTTTCAAGCAACAAATATTTTTTTGTATGTACCTATAAGATATTTTTAATATGCTAGAGTTTCGTCGATTAATTGGTTTTCTAAGGTGCGAAACTCAAATCATATATACCAACCTCCGTTTACGGCCAAAACTTGACCGGTTATATAGGAAGCCTCCTTTGACAATAAAAAACTGACAGCATTGGCCACATCTATGGGACTCCCTAATCTTCCCATCGGAACCTCATCTGTGACGATGTTTAAATCTTCTTCACTAATATTTTTCAACATTTCTGTTTGGATCGCCCCCGGTGCAACGACATTTACCCGAATTTGACTTGGTGCAACCTCTTTACTTAAAGCTTTTGCAAAACTGATTTGCCCCCCCTTCACCGCCGAATAAACCGTTTCACAAGAAGCACCGGTCTGCCCCCAAATGGAAGAAATAAATATGACCGAACCTGTTTTTCTTTGGATTAATTTTGGCAGTAAATTTTTCGTAATCATTATCGGAGCATATAAATGAAGCGATATCAGAGCTTCAATTTCTTCTGGCAACATATGCGTAAGTAATTTTTGAACAGCATTACCGCTATTATGAATTATTCCGTCGATTTGATAAATTTCATGGCAGAGTTTGGTTATTCCTTCCTCTGAGCGCAAATCAGCTTGAACCGGGATAAATTCGCTATTCGGATAAAGTTGAGTCAATTTATTCAGCATCTGTGTAATTTTTTCTTTATTTTGATGGTAGTGTAAATATAGAGAATATCCTTGCTGCGCTAATTTGGTACTTATGGCGCTTCCTATGCCGCCGCTTGCACCAGTAACTAAAATAAAACGTTTTTCCATCCTATCTCCTTCCCTCACATTGAACGGTGAAAAAATAAGTGCCGGGTACTACAACCAGACAAATCCGAAGAATACATCTCAAATGTAGAAAGATTGGGGAAAGTAACCCCAATCTTTCTTTCTAACTATTTTTAGGCAAAACTTTGCAAACGGTTAAACGGTCATCAGCAATTAAATCATTGGCCACTTTTTTCACATCAGAAAATGTAATTTCCTCCAACATTGGTACGACCTTAAATAAATCCATTTCATTGAAAGCATACCTTGTAAATTGGTTGGCAATATACTCCGGTGAATTTAACGCCCTTAAAAAACTGCCGATTCTATTTTTCTTTACTCGTTCAAGTGCTTCTTCGGAAAGATTTTTTGCGGATTTCGCTTTTTTCAAAATGGAAGTAAGTTTTTCCTGCAATTGCTCAGGTTCTCTCGTGTCGCCGCCAACCAATGCAAAACTAAAACTTTCTTCTTGCGTATAGTCATATGAAAACGAGTCATCAATAAGCCCCGCATCATACATTTCCCGATAATTTTCGGAACTTTGATTGAATAACAAATCCATTAACAATTGGGTCGATAATTCATTTTTTAACATTGTATCGCCCTTTTGGTTTGTGTAATTTCCCTTGATACCGACCATTATTTTTGGCGTTTGTACATTCATATGGAGGACTTGTTCCTTTTTGGCAACAGTTGTAGGTTCCTCTGCAAACTTTCTTTCAATTTCCGGTTGATCCGTAAAAGGTTTTTTTGCTTGATTATCTTTTATAAAATTCATCATTTCTTGAGGATTGACCGGTCCAACGACAAATAATAGCATATTGCTCGGATGATAAAATGTATGATAGCACTCATACAATAAATCTTTCGTTATCTTTGCAATGGAGTCAATGGTTCCGGCGATATCAATTTTCACAGGATGGTTATGATACATATTTTCAATCGCTCCGAAATAAAGCCGCCAATCCGGATTATCATTATACATTTGAATTTCTTGTCCGATAATACCTTTTTCCTTTTCGACCGTTTTTTCAGTAAAATATGGTTCTTGAACAAAATTAATTAAAGTCTCTAAGTTTTCTTTTACATTCGTCGTCGATGAAAAAAGGTAAGCTGTCCTTGTAAAGGATGTAAAGGCGTTGGCAGATGCTCCCTGCTTGCTAAATTGACCAAAAACATCGCCATCTTCTTTTTCAAACATTTTATGCTCAAGAAAATGGGCAATCCCGTCCGGTACAAGTTTTAAATCTTTTTGACCAAGCGGTACAAAATAATTATCAATCGAACCATATTTTGTCGTAAATGTCGCAAAAGTCTTGTTAAATCCTTTTTTCGGTAAAATATAAACATCTAATCCATTGGTCATTTTCTCATAATATAACTCTTCATCCAGCTGATCAAATAGCAGTCTTTCCACAGTTTTACGCCTCCAATCCTGATAAGAAATAAATGGTATCCAATTGAATCTTTTCGCCAACCTGTATAATATTCTCCTTGGTGACGTTTGCAATCTTTTCCTTCCAAACTTCTTCTGAAACATTGGTACCGCTGATAACATTATGGTAAAGAACTTCAACAAGCCCTCGTGAGGTATCTAAAGTTTCCAACATTTGATTTTGGATAACCGCTTTTGTTTGTTCGATATCTGCTTCAGTAAAATCGCCATTTTTCATTACCTGTAACTGTTCTTTAATAATTGTGACAGCTTTTTCATAATTTTTCGTTTCAATACCGGTCATGACTAACATTAAACCTTTATGACTCTCAAGCTGACTGGCAGCGTAATAGGCCAAGCTCGCTTTTTCACGAACATTAATAAACAACTTCGAATGGGGAAAGCCGCCAAATAAACCATTAAACACCTGTAAGGCAAAATAATCATCTTCACCATATCGAGTATTTGTTCTTAAACCCATATTTAACTTTCCTTGAGCGACATCCTGCTTTTCGATGATGACATTTTCTTTTACCCTTTTACTAATATTCGTTTGTTCTATTTTTTTAGGTGTACGGCTTTTTAATTGAAATTTTGCTTGACAGGACTGAATGACTTCTTCTTCAGTAAAATCTCCGACGATATATAAATCCAATTCATCCGAAGAGAGCGAATCTTGATAATAGCTGTAAAGTGATTGAGCAGTGATTTTGTCAACGTCTTCCAAAATGCCATTCACAGGTATAGCATACGGTTCATCTTTACACATTTCTTGTATCAATCTTAAGTTTGCATAACGCATTTTGTCATCATTGACTGCTTGGATCCGCTGTTTTAATGTACGTTTTTCTTTCGCGACAATCTGTTCGTCAAATGAATCATTCGCGGATCTCGGATTAAATAAAACATCCGCAAGTAGTGTTAAAGCTTTATCTAATAACGGTTCCGATTGCTTTAAAAACTTTTCGTTGGCTACTTCCATCGTTATGGAAATAATATGGTATTCTCCCTTTTTTTGCAAATCGACAGACAAGGTGGCACCGTAAAGATTTTCCAAATATGTTCTAAGTTCTGTAAATGACGGGTATGTATTGGTGCCGCTTTGTAATACATAGGGAAGAAGTGCCCTTGTCGTTGCATATTCTTTTTCAATTGGTGCCTTCATTTTAAATACAATCGTGTTTGTTTTGTACTTATCTGTCTTGACTAAATGCAATTTTACACCTTGATTGTCAATAACCTTTTCCATTATTTTCCTCCTATTCTTTCCATATGAACTCCTATTCTTTAATCATTTTATCCCTCTTTCCACTATACATGTGTATATTTTATAATTTCAAGTTTACAGTGAATTTTTTCGAAAAGATAATCCTTTCCTAAATGGAAATAGAGCCCCACCTGATTGGTAGGGCTCGTTCCAAAATGGCTTTTTATCTGCTGCCTTTAATATAAGGTGTATTTAATGCTTTCGGTGCAACAGATTTTCCGATAAAACCGGCTACAGCCAAGATTGTTAATACATAAGGTAAAATATACAAATAAACGGTTGGAATGTCTTTAATAAATGGAATGCTCGGACCGATTGTGCTTAAACTTTGGGCAAAACCGAAGAAAATGGCTGCACCCATCATCCCTAACGGATTCCATTTACCGAAAATCATTGCGGCAATCGCCATAAACCCTTGACCGCTAATAGTCGCATGGCTGTAATCAAGCGTAATAGATTGAGCGTAGATGGCTCCACCGATACCCCCTAATGCACCACTAATCATAACACCGATATAACGCATTCTGTTCACTTTAATCCCCATTGTATCGGCTGCAGTCGGATGCTCACCTACAGAACGGAGGCGAAGACCAAACGGTGTTTTAAATAAAATAACCCAACCGACAATCGCTGCAAGAATGGCCAAATAAGAAGTTAAATAAACATTTTGGAAAAAGATTTTACCAATAACCGGGATGTTTTCTAAAACCGGGATGTCAAAACGAGTTATTGCATCCTTAACCATCGGTGTTTGGCCTTTTCCTTCAAATAGTTTCTTTACAAGGAATATTGTTGCCCCAGCAGCTAGCATATTCAAGGCTGTACCGGCTATAATTTGATCAGAACGAAAGGTAACTGACGAAATAGCTAATAAAGAAGAAAACAAGCTTCCGACAATCATTGCGATCATAATGGATACAAAGACAGTTGCTCCACCAAAGATATCATGTAAGAAAAGATTAGATATAATTCCGGTAAAGGCACCAATTTGCATAACGCCTTCCAATCCAATATTGGTAACGCCCGACCGCTCCGTAAAAACGGCACCTAATCCAGTGAAGATGAGAGGAGCTGCATAAAAGATCGCATTATAAAAGATGAAAGCAATTGTATCAGTCAGACTCATCCTACTTCACTCCTTTCTTTTTCGAAAACTTTTCATAAAGCCATTGGAATAAGTACCCACTCGCAACAAAGAAAATAATGACAGCAATAATAACCGAAATCATTTCTTCAGGAATTTGAGCAGGTGGATTTGGCATATTTAGAGATCCATACTTTAACGCACCAAAAAGAATTGCCCCGAAAACAACACCAATCGGATTGTTGCCGCCAAGGACCGCCACCGCAATTCCGTCAAATCCAATTCCTGTCATGGCCGTTTTTGTTGAAACATATTCAAATGTTCCGAGTCCTTCCATGGCACCCGCCAAACCGGCAATGAAACCGGAAATAACCATAGAAATGACAATATTTCTCGGAACATTCATACCGGCATATTTAGAAGCATCTTGACTGAATCCGGCAGCTTTTAATTCATACCCTAAGGTTGTTTTCTCTAAGATAAACCAAATGATAATGACGGTAAGAATAGCAATAAAGATCCCGCCATGCAACCGCGAATATTGTGTGATCTCTTCAAAAAATGGAATTCTAAGAGATGCTGTTTGCGCTATCTGTTCGGTTGTGTCCCCTTTTGCAATTGACCGAATTAAAGCATTGGTAACATGGAGAGCTGTATAGTTTAACATAATTGTCACGACAACCTCATTAACTCCCAGTTTTGCCTTCAAAATTCCCGGTATAAACGCCCAAAAAGCACCGGCTAAACCTGCAGCTAAAATTGCTAAAGGAAGATGAATATAAGCAGGTAAATCAAAACTAATTCCGACATAAACCGCTGCAAACCATCCGACGATTAGTTGACCTTCAACACCGATGTTAAATAATCCTGTTTTGAATGCAAAGGCGACGGCCAGACCAGCTAAAACATAAGGAGTTATTTGCCGAATCGATTCACCTATAACATAAGAGTCCCCAAAAATTCCATCCCATAACTGTGCATAACCGACAATCGGATTATAACCACTAATGGCAATAATCACTGCACCAACCAGTAATCCTAAAATAACAGCCAAAACCGGTATTAAAATCGGTGTCCATCGTTTTGACATGTTACTCCTCACCTTCCTTCTTAACAGCCTGGTCTAACATTTGCTGATGATTATCTCTATCCACTTTATGACCAGCCATCAATAAACCAAGTTCTTGTTCATTTGTTTCTTTCGGATTGACGATATCTAAAATTTGACCATCAAAAATAACAGCAATGCGGTCGCTCACATTCATAACTTCATCTAATTCAAAGGATATGAGAAGAACCGCTTTTCCGTTATCTCTTTGTTCAATTAAGCGCTTATGAATAAATTCAATTGCTCCGACATCAAGACCCCTTGTCGGTTGTGCAGCTATGAGCAAATCGGGATCTCTATCAATTTCTCTACCAATAATAACTTTTTGCTGATTTCCGCCTGATAAAGCACGGGCGGGTTCATACGCACTTTGGGTACGGACATCGTATTCTTCAATTAATTTATTTGCATAATTATAAATTTCACGATTTTGTAAAACTCCTATTTTTGAAAATGGTTCATGATAATAGGATTGCAATACAAAATTTTCTCCGACTGAAAAATTAAGAACAAGACCATGACGATGTCGATCTTGTGGTATATGTCCAAGTCCTGTTTCAGTAATCTTTCGCGGTTTCAAATTTGTAATATCTTTGCCGACCAATGTAATGTTCCCGCTTTCAACACGTCTTAGTCCGGTAATCGCCTCAATTAACTCCGTTTGACCATTTCCATCAACACCGGCAATTCCCAAAATTTCTCCACGGCGAACAGATAAATTTAGATTTTTTACTTTATCCACCCCGCGGTAATCTTTTACTACAAGATTCTCAACTTTTAATACTTCTTCTTTTGGATTAGCCGGTTTTTTTTCTGTTTTAAATACAACATCACGACCAACCATTAAACTCGCTAATTCAGTAGGATTTGTTTCAGCAACGTTTAATGTTTTTATTGCTTTTCCACGACGAATAACGGTAACACGATCGGCTACTTCCATAATTTCTTTCAATTTATGTGTTATTAAAATAATTGATTTCCCTTCACTAATCAGTTTTTTCATTATATCAATCAGTTCCATGATTTCTTGTGGTGTGAGTGAAGCGGTCGGTTCATCGAAAATAAGAATATCGGCCCCGCGATAAAGTGTTTTGAGAATTTCAACACGTTGCTGCATGCCGACAGAAATATCCGCTACCACTGCATACGGGTCGACTTCAAGACCATACAATTCTGAAAGGCGGGTAATTTCCTCCGCAGCCGATTTAATATCAATTGTTCCAGCGCCGTGCTTCGGTTCTTTCCCTAATATAATATTTTCCGTAACGGTAAACGTATCAACTAGCATAAAGTGTTGATGAACCATTCCAATCCCTAAATCATTTGCCACGTTCGGGTCTGTTATTTTAACAGACTTTCCTTTAACGCGAATTTCCCCTCCATCCGGTTGATACAATCCGAATAACACATTCATCAATGTTGATTTTCCGGCGCCGTTTTCACCTAAAAGGGCATGAATTTCCCCCTTTTTTAATTGCAAGGTAATATTGTCATTCGCCACAAAATTGCCGAATACCTTGGTAATATTCAACATCTCTATAACATAGTCCATATTCAAACCCCCTAGCAGAGCATTTTTTTCATATCTTTCTCGCTTGTCAGGACTTTTAGTGACAGCTCTCGTTTACTCGAAAAAATGGCAATTGGTAGAACCCAATTGCGACTATTCACCTTCCTTTACTTTTTTTATAGCAGGAATAATAGAAAAGCAAACAAAATAGTCCAAAAAAGATATAAAAGGCATACATAAAAAGCTTCAATTAAATAGTGATGTAATTAAAGCTTTTTATGTATCGCTTTTTAACAAGATGGATACAGTAGGAAAAACCCACTGTATCCAATATTATTATTTATAAACTTTGATGAAAACCGAAAGTTATGGAGTCACACCTAGATCTTTCAAGAAACTCTCCATATCTTCTTTTGTTCCCGGAGGTGTAACATCGCCATTAATAATTTTTTCCTTCCAGTCGTTAACGGCCGTTAAGGTTGTTTCAGATAAATGGTCGCCTGTAGTGGACAATTCAACACCTTTATCTGCCAAGCCATACGTAACAGTCGTTCCACCTGGGAATTTACCATCCATAGACTTTTGGGCAATGTCTTTAACAGCGAGATCCACACGTTTTAAAGCAGATGTTAAAGTAATATTATATTCCTTCCCATCCACTTCAACGGTACCTTCATCATATTGGTCACTGTCAACACCAATTACCCATACATTTGCATCCGGGTTTTGTTGCTTTCTTTCTTTTGCTTCAGCAAACACACCGTTACCGGTTGCACCTGCAGCATGGAAAATAATGTCTGCACCGTTGGAATAGATTTGGTTTGCAGCAGATTTTCCAAGGTCAGCCTTGTCGAAAGCACCGGTATAGTTTACTTGCACCTTAATGGATGGATCAACGGATGCCACACCAGCTCTAAATCCAGCTTCGAACCTTGTAATAACATCACTTTCCATGCCGCCGACAAATCCAACGTTTTTCGTTTTTGTTTCCATTGCAGCAGCAACCCCGGCAAGGAAGGCAGCCTCTTGTTCTTTAAACATAATGCTGACGACGTTGTCTTTTTCAACAACAGAATCAACGATACCAAAATGAACATTTTTACGTTGATCGGCAATTTCACCAATTGGTTTTTCCAATTTAAAACCGATACCGAAAATTAAATCAAAGTTACGACGAGCTAATGCATTTAAGTTCGATACATAGTCTGCATCTGATTTCGATTGCAAATAATCGTAACCGCCATCGCCTTTTTTAAGATTGTGTTCTTTACCAAAAGCCTGAATTCCTTCCCAAGCGGATTGGTTAAAGGATTTATCATCGACCCCACCAACATCGGTTACCATTGCAACGGAAAAGGACTCATCATCTTTACCGCCATCTTTGGCTCCTTGATTATTATTTCCTTCATCTTTTGAACCGCAGCCACTTAAAACAAGCCCTGAAAGAAGAAGGAGTGAAAAAAGAATAGAAAGTCTTTTTTTCTTCATGAGAAATCCCCCTTAAAAATTTTTAATAGAGCATATTGTGAAAATGGTTGCCTACCTTTATTCTATGAAAATTTTCCTATTTTATAAAAATTATTCTCGTAAAGCACCTTTTTCACATGCCGCTATTAACTAAGTTAAATATAGCACGAAATATTTAAAATAGGAATACGAACTTTAAATTTAACAAAAAAAACTTGTGAACAAAGTATGAAAACCTTATCATTTCGACTTTGTCAAGGTATAAAAAATCAATTTGATATTTTCTAAATGTTAACCTACAAGTAACTCACGAACATTTTTCCAAAAAAACTGTATAGTATTCGATATTGTCATTTTTCAAAAAAATAGGGACCAGGGAAAGAGCCCCGGTTTTTCTATCATTTTAAGAAAGTTTAAGATGTTTTCATGTCATCTTCACCCGGTTTTGCAATGAGCACCGCTCTCGGTTTACTTCCTTCATAAGGTCCTACGATTCCCCGTTTTTCCATTTCATCGATTAAACGTGCAGCTCTAGTATAACCAATTCGAAATCTTCTTTGCAGCATCGAGACGGAAGCGGTTTGCATTTCGGCAATTAATTGTACCGCCTCATCATATAATTCATCATCGACTGTTTCTTCTGTTTCAACAACTTCATCCGGAATCATCTCTTCTTGATATTGTGCCTTTTGCTGTGAAATAACAAAATTGACTACTTCCTCGACCTCTGAATCGGATAAAAACGCACCTTGAATCCGGATCGGTTTTGACTGACCAACCGGCAGGAATAACATATCCCCCCGCCCAAGAAGTTTTTCTGCCCCACCCATGTCCAAAATCGTTCTGGAATCGGTTTGTGAACTTACGGCAAATGCAATCCGGGAAGGGATATTTGCTTTAATAACACCGGTAATCACATCTACAGAAGGTCTTTGTGTAGCGATAATTAAATGGATGCCGGCTGCCCGAGCCATTTGAGCAAGTCTGGTGATGGCATCTTCCACATCCGACGATGCAACCATCATTAAGTCGGCAAGTTCATCAACAATAACGACAATAAATGGTAGGAGCGGTTGTTTTTCACCGGTTTCAAGATTATGACGGCGAATAAAATCATTATATCCTTCAATATTTCTTGTTCCGGTTTGGGAAAACAGTTCATATCTTCGTTCCATTTCATTTACTACTTTTTTCAATGCTTGGGCTGCTTTTTTCGGATTGGTAACGACCGGTGCCAGTAGATGAGGTACACCATTATACACATTTAATTCCACCATTTTTGGATCGATCATCATTAATTTGACTTCGTGGGGTTTTGTCCGCATTAAAATACTGGTAATAATTCCATTAACACACACACTTTTTCCTGAACCGGTTGCCCCGGCGATTAAAAGGTGCGGCATTTTATTTAATTCAGTCAGTACAGCTTCTCCGGTAATATCGCGGCCGAGACCAATCAATAATTTTTTATCGATTTGATCATAACTGCCTTCCAATACTTCTCTCAAAGATACTACTGCAATTTCTGAGTTAGGTACTTCTATACCAATTGCCGATTTACCGGGAATGGGGGCTTCCATGCGAATATCTTTAGCGGCAAGTGCCAGTGCAATATCATCTGTAAGTGAGATGATCTTACTTACTTTCACACCGATATCGGGATGAACCTCATATTTGGTAACTGCAGGTCCAATATGTACTTGGGTTACCCTCGCCTTAACACCAAAACTTTGAAATGTCCGTTCCAATTTCGCAGCATTGGAATGAACAAATTCATATTCATTACTTTGATCCGTCTGTTTCGGTAATTTTAATAAGGACAATGGTGGTAATTGATAATCGACATTTTCCACCTCGGAAAAATTCATTGGAACTTGTGTTATCTCATCATCGTCATTTTCTTCAACAGCTGCTTTGTCATGGGTAACATCATCACGATATACTTTCTCGGCAAAATTAGAAATAATCGGCTCTTTTCCGGGTATTGTTTCATTAACTTGCTCATGTTTGTTGCCGACTTCCGAATGTTCGGGTTTCTTCTTTCTTTGATTGGCCTGCTTTCTTTTTGGTTTCGACCGCCAGTTATTCACGTCATTTTTAACACTTTTCCACATATCTCTAAAGAAGGACATCATCTTTGAAAAAAACGTATGTAAAATGTCTCCGAATGATTTACCGGTAAGTAAAATAAATCCGATCATCATCGATATAAAGGCAATGATTTTCGCCCCTGTTTCCTCAAATAATAAAAAACAGACAGAAAATAAAAGAGCTCCAATCATCCCTCCGCCTAAATCCGTAGAACTTACTTCACCTCGTAAATCCATCCAATACAATTCCCAAGTATTTACAAGAACGCTAGGTTTATTAAAAGGCCCCTGACTGGAAAGCAATTCAAACAATTTTACATGGCTTAATAACAGGACTGCTGCAAAAATTAAATAAGTACCAATTAATTTTCTATGAAAAAAGTTGGGCCAGCTTCGTTTCCAGATTAAATAACAGCTTAAAAAGATTCCCGATAAAGGTAAAATAATAAACCACTCGCCTGCTAAAAAACGGAAAAAACTTACCAGGCCAAGACCTACTAAACCAAGGTGTAAGATGGCAATAATAGATAAGGCCAAAATAATAAAAGCGCCCACTTCAAACTTAATTGTTTGTTTCAACTTCATTTGTCTTTTTGTCTTACGTTTTTTTCGTTTTACCATAAACCGTCACCTAAATCATAAAGATAGCAGCCTTTATTTGGCTGCTGCTTGTATTTTTCTTATTATATCATAAGTAAGGGCAAGAATAATAGACACCGGCCTTTTTAATACGTTAAGAAAGTATAAATTTCCAGCAAAGAAGCGAATTCGACGTAGTGGGAAATTTTAAGAATTAAGTATAAGTGCATAAGGAAAGCTTCAATGGACAACATCGCAGCCGAAAAAATTTTATATTTTTTCGGTGAACTAGAGAAGCTTCGGTAGCATTACCTCGCAAGCGAAAATGTATTTTCGCTGACTACGGCTTTGCCATCGCCTAAAGGCTCGGCAGTCGCCGAGTTTTCTTTATCGTTATAAGGATAACAATACTGGCAAACAGCCGTTAAATACGTTTTATTGTCTGGCTGCGGGCGCTCTGCACTTTTCTTATTGCCAATAGGAAATCCTTGCCCCCGGATAAATGTCCGTTTGTAAATAATGATTCGGGTTTGTACTTAAAATTTGTTTTACTTGTAAATCCGTTTCATTCATTACTTCTACGATTAGCGGTATTCCGTTATAAACAACGAACTTGTCCCTAGTTTGGGAAGATTGTCCCTCCTGAAAAATTAATTCAGCCGGTATTAGTGTATGTAAAATCACTGGACAATCCCCTCCTCATTTTTCCGTTCTAATTCGATTAATTCATTTAATTTCGCCATTGCCTGTCCGATGCCTCCCACTTCATTGATCAATCCATACTCTACTGCATCTGTCCCAATCACATTGGTCCCTATATCACGAGTTAAATTTCCTTTGGCAAACATCAGATCTTTAAAGGTTTCCGCTTTTATTTTCGAATGTTTCGTAACAAAACTAACAACGCGATCTTGCATTTTATCCAAATATTCAAATGTTTGCGGAACACCAATGACAAGACCGGTCAAGCGAATCGGATGGATAGTCATCGTCGCTGTTTCAGCAATAAAACTGTAATCCGTACTTACAGCAATTGGCACACCTATTGAATGACCGCCACCCAATACAAGGGAAACGGTCGGTTTCGATAAGGATGCGAGCATTTCTGCAATGGCTAAACCGGCCTCTACATCTCCTCCAACTGTATTTAAAATAATCAGTAACCCCTCAATTTTTGGATTTTGTTCAATCGCAACAATTTGTGGAATGACATGTTCGTATTTCGTTGTTTTATTTTGCGGCGGCAGCTGTAAGTGCCCTTCTATTTGACCGACGATTGTTAAACAATGAATATTGGAATCATTGGACAAACTAGGGACATTCGTTTGTCCAAGTTGTTGAATTTTTTCCATCAATGGAGACATCGGTGCTTCTGTTTTTGGAATCTCCTTTTGCGGGTTCTCTTGTTCTTGATTGTACTTCATATTCATAAACGAAACTCCTTCCAATCGTGATACGTATAGTATGAACGACAATTACAATTTCATGCGAATAGAAAGACGTTCCGTTTCAATAATTAAAATAACTGTTATACTTCCATAATGATTGGAATGATCATTGGTTTTCGTTTTGTTTTACTAAAAAGGTAACTATTTAATGATTCTCGCATTTCTTGTTTTATATTGGACCATTCAAAGTTATGGAGTTTTATGTTCTTTGTAACAATATCTTTTACCATTTTGGTTACCTGTCCCATTAATTCTTCTGATTCCCTAACATAAACAAAACCTCTTGAAATAATTTCAGGACCGGAGACAACTTTCTTTTCGTTCCTATTAATTGAGACAACAACAATTAAAATCCCATCTTGGGAGAGCACTTTTCGATCACGTAATACGATATTGCCGACATCACCTACACCGCTGCCGTCAATTAATATATTACCGGCAGTGACACGACCGTTTTGCCTAATTTGGCCATTTTTTATTTCAATTACATCCCCTTTTTCCGGTATAAAAATACAATCACGATCAACCCCCATCTTCTCGGCAATATTCGCATGTGCTTTTAACATTCTATATTCACCGTGAATGGGGATAAAAAATTTCGGTCTCATTAAATTAATCATTAATTTCAATTCTTCTTCCCGACCGTGTCCACTTACATGCACTTTTGGACCGATAATGACATTGGCACCGGCTCGAAACAGCATATCAACCGTCCGGATTAAAAATATTTCGCCACCACGATGGGGAGAAGCTGCAATTAAAACCGTATCATTCTTTTCGATTTGGAGTAGTTTATGAGATCGTTTAACCATTTTTTGGAGTGCTTCCAACGGTTCACCTTGATGCCCGCTCATCAGAATCGCAATTTCATGGGGCTTATATTTTCCCATATCTTCATAGCGAATGATTAAATCTTCATGAACCTCCAAATACCCTAACTGTTGGGTTATTTGAAACACATGCTGCAACGTCTTACCAACAATAACCACTTTTCTGCCGGATTGGAAACTGGCATTTAACAGTCGTTGGATGGCATTGACGGATGATGCATAGCACGCGAAAATAACCCGCCCCTCTGCTTTTTCAAAAACTTCTTCAACTGAATTTTCTACTTGTACTTCTGACGGGGTATAGCCGACTTTCTCAGCTTCCGTACTGTCGGAAAGTAAACAAAGAACCCCTTTTTCACCGATCTTCGCCATTTTGTTAATACTTGCACGGTATTGTTCAGTAGCACTTTGGTCAAATTTAAAATCACCGGTATAAACAATCGATCCGTTTTCCGTTTCAATTTGAATACCTACTGAATCAGGTATACTGTGATTCACCCGAAAAAAGGAAATATTGGCATGTGTAAATGAAAGACGAGTGTTCTCATCAATTTCACGGAATTCATATGGTAATCGACTATTTTTTTCTTGCAATTTCTCTTTCGTTAAAGCAAGTGTCAACTTTGTCCCAAATATTGGAACAGATAATTTGTCTAAAAAGTAAAGAAGTGCACCGGTATGATCTTCATGTCCATGGGATAAAAAGATGCCGCGTAATCGGGTTCGGTTTTCCAACAAGTAAGTAATATCCGGAATCACAATATCAATTCCAAACATTTCATCTTCGGGATACATTAAACCGGCATCGATAACAAATAAATCATCTTCCACCTCGATCACGTACATATTTTTACCAAGTTCTCCCACTCCACCTAAAGGAATGATTCTGATTTTTTGTGTTGTTTTGTTCAAATAAAACAGCCTCCTGTTAGTATATAATAAAATAAATAATTTTCAGCAATTAAACCAACCAAACTACCTTTTTGGATGATTACCACGAGAAATTTCAACTAAATTTCATTGAATCTTATGTATTCAAACGCAAAATATTGTACTTTGCTCGTTAGGTTTTTAAAATGGGGGGAATATATCAATTATGTATTTTTATCATAACTTTTTCATCGATTGTTTACAAATAACCCGATGAAAAAGTTATCCTGTCTTCATTCCACTGCAAAATTTTTTGGACTTATTTCATTTTATCATAGTTTACTGATTCCAATATGAATATAATAATCGGGACACCCGATTGTGAAGAGGTCCTAAGTTGGTTTTTGTTCATTGATCCAACTAAGAACTTTCACATGTATGGATGTCCCGTAATTTTAACATATTTTGATCGAATAAAATTGATTGTACCAAAAAGTATATTTTCTAAAAAATTTATGCTTAGAATCAATATTTCTTCAAACTATACAGGTTGCACATGATCCTTTGTGAAAATGATTCAGAAAATTCTTTTTAGGTATTAATGATCAAGCGTCTTTAACAATTCTGCCAATTTATTCCGTTCCTTTTCTGTTAGTGGAACAAGAGGCAAACGGACGGAACCGACATTTAAACCTTTTAATTGTAATGCGGTTTTTACCGGAGCCGGACTAGGGGCGGCAAACAATCCTTTCATAATTGGCAAAAGCTTTTGATGCCATTTTGCTGCCTCTGTAACATTTCCCGAGAAAAACGCTTGAATCATTTGTTGCATTTCATTCCCAATGATATGCGCAGCAACAGAAACAACACCGACACCACCGATGGAAAGAGTCGGCAGCGCTAAACTGTCGTCCCCACAATATAAAACGAAATCATCCGGCGTATTTGCTATGATTTGAGTCATTTGCACAAGATTTCCGCTCGCTTCTTTCACCGCTTTTATGTTTGGGACTTCGCTCAAACGGATGATTGTTTCCGGCTCAATATTAACTGACGAACGACCCGGAATATTATAAATCATAACTGGTAAACTCGTACTTTCGGCAATTGCCTTAAAATGCTGATACAAACCTTCTTGATTCGGCTTATTATAATAAGGAGCAACGAGTAAAATGGCATCGACACCAATGTCCTCGGCTTTTTCCGTTAATTCAATCGAGTCCCTTGTGTTATAGTTACCGGTCCCGGCGATAACAGGAACTCGTTTATCAACTACGTTTACAACATGTTTAAATAATGCCGCTTTTTCCTCAAAAGTCAAAGTCGGTGATTCACCGGTTGTACCTGAGATGACAAGCGAATCACTGCCATTTTTCAGCAAATATTCAACCAAATGTGATGTTTTTTGAAAATCAATATTCCCTTTTGCATCAAAAGGAGTAACCATCGCGGTAGATACTCGTCCAAAAATGCTCATTTTCTTCACTCCTTCATTTTGTTTATAAATGAGCTTTTTTCATCAATCGCCTCAACATCGATTTCGGCTTTTTCCAGTTGAAATGCATCATGAAGTGCATTGACCGCTTTTTTTAGATCATCTTGTTTTACTAATACCCAGATTGTTGTATAACTGTCAGCCGATTGTAAAATTCGAATCCCTTGATTTGATAATGCCGTTACGATTTTCGATGCAACACCAGGTACGCCGGTAATTCCTGCGCCAACGACCGACACCTTTGCACAATGTTTTTCTAAATATGGTTCATATCCTAATAATTCCAGAGTTGCTTTCGCTTTATCGGCCATATCGTCACTCACTGTATAGACGACATCATTCGGTGATATATTTATGAAATCTACCGAGATTTGCTCCGAAGCCATCGCCTTAAATACTTCTACCTGTAAATTAAATTGACCTTTTTTTGCAAATACTTTTATTTGCGTTACGTTGGAGACATGGGCGATTCCGGTGACTAATCTTTCCTTGATATCCGTTCCCCGTTTTATTTTTGATAACTTTGTAACCAATGTCCCTTTTGCATCTGAATAAGTGGAGCGCACACGAATTGGAACATCTGCTTGCATAGCGATTTCTACTGCTCGCGGATGAATGACTTTTGCCCCTTGATAGGCTAAATTGCTCACTTCATTATACGTAACAATATCTAGAGGGCGAGCCTTTTCAGTCAGTTTTGGATCAGCTGTCATGACTCCGGCTACATCTGTAAAAATATCGATCCAATCCGCTTGTAACGCTGCCCCCAATGCTGCTGCAGATGTATCACTACCACCGCGTCCAATCGTTGTCACATCGCCATTAACGGTTATTCCTTGAAATCCGGCAACCACAACGACATCATGAGATTCAAGTTCCTTTAATAACCGGGTCGTATCCATTTCGACAATTTTTGCATTTGTAAAATCATCGTTTGTACGGAATCCCGCTTGAGCCCCGGTTAATGAAGCAGCTTTGATCCCGTTTTCCAGCAACATTTCTGTAAAAACTACTGACGAGATTACTTCTCCACATGACATAAGGATATCTTGTTCGCGCTTTGATACTTTTGTATTTGAACCGCCGACAAGGGAGAGCAAAGTATCTGTTGCATAAGGGTCGCCCATTCTTCCCATGGCGGAAACAACGACAACCGATTTATATCCCTCTTCAATTACTTTTTTTATATGTTTTAATGCATGCAAACGGTTTTCTTCTGTTCGTACAGAGGTACCGCCAAATTTTTGTACGATAATTTTTCTCATATAACACCTCAACCAAAATAAAAGTTTTGCCAAAAGTCGTATTTAATTATTCCATCTAAACGGTGAGTTAAGACCCCCCACCTCAAGATCTTGAGATTACATTAAAGATAGGTGGGGAATGAGAAAAACTCCACTGATGGAAGTTTCACTTTATCCCGCACAAACGGTCACTAAATCTTCCTCTTAAGTCTTAAGTAAAATCAAAGATGTAAAGAGGAAGATAAGTTCCCGTAAGTGCCCGATTGGTTCAACTAACCATCAGCGGGAAGAATCCCACTGATGGAAGTTTCACTTTATCCCGCACAAACGGTCACTAAATCTTCCTCTT